>JAUTXA010000258.1 GCA_030838265.1 Actinomycetota bacterium
CAGAAGTCGACGATCGCCCGGTTGTGGGCGCGCGCCAACCCGTAGGCGTAGTCGAGGTCGTCGCTGTGCTCGGCCTTCAGCAAGGACTTGTTGGCGAACGTATTGAAGACGAGCTGGGTGGCGAATCCGAGGAGATCGAGAGCGCCGGGCCGGTCCTCCCTGATGAATGACCCAGTCGCCTTCCAGTTCTTTCGCAGCATGATCTCGTCCGCGTCCTTGGCCCGGAACTCCGGGTCGGCGTGGCGCAGGCGGTACTGCTCGATGAAGTCGTCCTCGCCTGGCGCGACGGTGCTCACGTAGAGGGGCTCGAGCCGGTCGCGGATGGCGGCCTCGGCGTAGGGAAAGAACCAGTCGGGCGTCTCGACGATGTGTGAGTCCGCATCGTGGATGGTTCGGCCTTCGGCGTAGGACATCGGGAGACCCCCTTCTCTCGTGGGCGGCATCGTAGCCAGCGGCCGTAGGCTCCACCTCTGTCGTCATCGCCGGTTCGTCAGAGACGACCAGAGGAGAAGCGGAATGTACAAGTGGAGTGACGAGCACGTGATGGTGCGCGACGCCATCCGGCAGTTCGTCGAGAAGGAGATCAAGCCCAACCTCGAGGAGCTCGAGCACGGCGACACCCCGCCCTACGAGGTGCTCCGCAAGCTGATCCGCACCTTCGGGCTCGATGTGATGGCGGCCGACCGCTTCAAGCGCCAGATCGAGAAGGAGAAGGCGGGCGACACGTCCCGCCGCGATGCGAGCGGTGACGGGGGCGGCGGCGATGGGTCTTTGATGATGATCCCCATCATCGAGTTGTGCCGCTACTGCCCGGGCATGGTGACGGCGATGGGCGTGAGCATGGGGCTGACGGCCGCCGCCATCATGAGCAAGGGGACCGTCGCCCAGAAGGAGCGGTGGGCCCTCGATCTGCTCACCATGGAGAAGATCGGGGCGTGGGCCATCACCGAACCTGACTCCGGCTCCGACGCCTTCGGCTCGATGAAGTCGACGGCCCGACGCGACGGTGACGAGTACCTGCTCAACGGGTCGAAGACCTTCATCACCAATGGCCCATACGCCGACACGATCGTCTTCATCTGCAAGCTCGACGAGGGCAACGATCCGAAGGACCGCAAGGTCCTGTCGTTCGTCCTCGACTCGGGTATGCCCGGCCTCGAGCAGTCGAAGCCGCTCCGCAAGATGGGGATGCACTCGTCGCCCACCGGCCAGCTCTTTCTGACCGACGTTCGAGTCGGACGAGATCGGCTCATTGGCGAGACCGAGGATGGGCCGTCGCGCTCGGGAGCGAAGGACACGTTCTCGATGGAGCGAACCGGCGTGGCCGCCATGGCTTTGGGCATCGTCGAGCAGTGCCTCGAGCTGTCGCTCGACTACGCCCGCACTCGCGTCCAGTTCGGCAAGCCCATCGGTGAGTTCCAGCTCATCCAGCTGAAGCTGGCCAAGATGGAGGTGGCTCGGCTCAACATCCAGAACCTGGTCTTCCGGCAGATCGAGATGTCGGCCGACGGCGTCGGGATGACCCTGGCTGAGGCTTCGGCCTGCAAGCTCTACTCAGCTCAGAGCGCTATGGATGTCGCCCTCGAGGCCGTCCAGCTGTTCGGCGGCAACGGCTACATGGCTGAGTACCAAGTCGAGCAGCTGGCCCGCGACGCCAAGGTTCTCCAGATCTACGCCGGTACCGACGAGATACAGGTCTCCCAGATCGCCCGCAGCCTGCTCGGGGCGGGCTGAGAGTCGGCGATGAAGATCGGGGACATCGATCTGATCCCGTTGAACGACGGGTTCTGCCGGCTGCCGCAGCAGTTCTATGTGGGGCTCGACTTCGAGAGGCACCCCGAGCTGCTGACCGATGACGGGAAGATCGAGATCCCGATCGGTTGCTACCTGCTCCGCACCGGCGATCGGTTGGTGCTCCTCGATGCCGGCTTGGGGCCAGTGTCGGTCGGGTGGGCGGAGGGCGGCGAGCTTCCTGCGGCGCTGGCCGCGGTCGGCGTCAGCCCGGGGGACATCGACACGATCGTGTGCAGCCACCTCCACATCGACCACCTGGGCTGGCTGGCCCGCGACGGCGAGCCGTTCTTTCCCAACGCCACTGTCCGCTACGGCGAGGCCGACTGGGGGCGCTTCGTCGCCGACGTCAACGCCGAGGAGCCGACCAGGGTGATCATGGAGACGTTGGCCGCCGCCGGACGGCTCGAGCCTCTCAGCGGAGACATGGTCGCCATCGCCCCTGGTCTCACCGCTCGTCACATGCCAGGCCACACCCTCGGCCACTACTGCATGGTCGTGTCGTCGGGTGAGGAGCGGGCCTTTCTTCTCGGCGACGCCGTCGAGTGCCCGCTCCAGCTCGACGAGCCCGACTTCTACGCCATCAGCGATGTCGACCCCGCGCTGGCGGCCCGGACCCGCGAGGCCTTGTGGCGCGAGCTCGAAGGCTCACAGGCGATGATCGCCGCCGCTCACTTCCCCGGTCTGGAGTTCGGACGGGTCCTGCGGGGCCAAGGAAAGCGCTGGGTCTCGATCTAGCGATCTGCGGTCGCAGCCAACGTGGCCAGCCGCTCGCCGGCGGCGCGCAGCGTCTCGAGTCGTTTGGGAAAGGCGAAGCGGACCTTGGACGCCCCTTTGGAGCGATCGCTGTAGAAGCTCGACCCGGGGACGGCGGCCACGCCGATCTCGGTGACCAGCCGCCGGGCCAAGGCCACGTCGTCACCCGCGGGATCGACGGCGGACGTGTCGCACATCACGTAGTACGCGCCGTCGGGCAGGGCGAAACCGAAGCCGGCCTCTCGAAGAGCGTCACACAGCAGGTCGCGACGCTCTCGGTAGGCGACGGCCAGACCGGCGTAGTACTCGGCGGGGAGGTTCATGGCGGCCACGCCCGCGGCCTGAAGTGGGGCGGCGGCCCCGACGGTGAGGAAGTCGTGCACCTTCCGGATGGCGCTCGTCGCCTCGGGCGGTGCGATCGTCCAGCCAACGCGCCATCCGGTCACGGCATAGGTCTTCGACAGGGCGTTGATGGTGACGGTGCGATCCTGCAACCCGTCGACTTGAGCCGGCGGAAGATGGCCGCCCTCGCCCTGGTAGTGGATGTGCTCGTAGATCTCGTCGGTGAACACCCACACGTCCCACTGCTGGCAGAGCTCGGCGAGGAGCCCAAGCTCATCGGCGCTGAACATCTTGCCGGTGGGGTTATGGGGAGTGTTGACGATGACCGCTCGCGTCCGGGGTCCGAAGGCGTCCCGAAGCTCGGCCTCGTCGATCGACCACTCGGGCTCGTGCAGGGTGACGAGCCGGGGGATAGCGCCGGAGAGGATGGCGTCGGGTCCGTAGTTCTCGTACCAGGGCTCGAAGATCACCACCTCATCGCCGGGGTCGAGCAGGGCCAGACAGGCAGCGATCATGGCCTCGGTCGAACCGCACGTGACGCACAGCTCGCGCTCGGGGTCGACGCTCCACCCCTCGTAGGTGCGCGCCACCTTGGCCGCGATGGCCTGGCGGAAGGCCGGCGCCCCCCACGTGACGGCGTACTGATTGATGTCGGCATCGATGGCTTCCTTGGCCGCCGCCTTGAGCTCGGGGGGACAGGCGAAGTCGGGGAAGCCCTGGGCCAGGTTGATGCCCCCGTGCTCGAGGCAGAGCCGCGTCATCTCTCTGATCACCGACTCGGTGAAGGCCGCCGCCTTTTCGCTCGGAGATCTCACGGGATCTCGGGCTCGACCCGGACGGCCCGCTCGTTGTCGGGATCGCGGTAGGCGGCGGGCATGGCGTCGGGACGGATCTGGTGAAGCAGGGCGATCTCGTTTCCACTCGGGTCGGTCATCACCAGACAGGGACCGTCGGGCACCTCGACCCGTCCGGACGCCGTGGTCCACCCCGACTCCTCGAGCCGGGCGTAGGCCACCTCGAGATCGTCGACCGACCAGATGGGGAGCACACTCGGGACGGGGCGGTGATCGGCCAGCAAGACGAGTGGCCCGGGGCCGAGCCTCACCGCGGCCACCTCGGCGCCAAAGGCCCGGAAGCGCCACACGAGCTCGGCGCCGAGCGCCCCGACGTAGAAGCCGAGGTCGCCCCCCAGGTCGGCGACTCCGACATAGAGGTACAGAAGGTCGCCAAAGGGAGCGGACACGTCCCCTACCTTCGTCGGGAAGCCCTTGCTCTGACAAGCATTCTCATGTGGCGGGCGTACGATTGGCGAAGTGGATCCCCGCCGGACTGGTGCTGTCGTCACCACGCTGGGGGCAGGGAGCCAGGCCGTCGGCCTGGGTCTGGACGCCTACCTCCACGCCCGCGATCCGAACCTGGCGGCCAAGGAGGGGCTCTTCACGCTCTCCAATCCCGGGCACCTGCTTCTCATCCTCGGTCTTGGGTTGGTGATCATCGGAGCCGGCATTCTGCTGCTCGTACCAGTCGTGACGCGACAGGGCCGGCGCCATCGCCCCGCGGTCGCCGTCCTGGCGGCTGCCGCCGTACTCAGCGTGAGCGGGGGCACGGCTTGGGCCGCGTCGACGACCATGGGCGTCGCTCACACCCACGCCCACGCCGCGGCGACAACCGCATCAGGCGTCACCTCGCCCACCCTGCCGGGGGCCGCGCCCCAGACCCACGCCCACGGCAACGGCCAAGTCTTGGCCGACGTCCCTATGGATCGTGCCACGCGCGATCAGCTGGCTGCCCAGCTCGTCGAGGCTCGGCAGTTCACGGACTCGCACCGCACCATCGACATGGCCCTCGTCGACGGCTACTCGATCATCACCGACTATCTGCCTCTCATCGGCGCGCATCTCATGAAGTTCTCGCTGGTCGATGGCAAGTTCGACATCCAGCATCCTGAGATGCTGCTCTACGACGGCACCGGCGATGGGGCCAAGATCGTCGGCCTCAGCTACTACGTGCTCGGCAAGCCCGAGCCCGTCGGCTTCGCCGGTGCCAACGACCACTGGCACCAGCACATCGGTCTGTGCATCTCGACCAAGCAGATCAAGGTGATAGGGGCTGAGGGGCTGACTGCTGCCCAGTGCCGGGCGCGCGGCGGCGTGAAGTCGAGCGGCCTGGACGCGTGGATGGTCCACGCCTGGGTCGTCCCGGGCTGGGAGAGCCTGCAGGGCGTGTTCAGCGCCGAGAACACCGCGTTGCACTAGAACCGTCGGGTTGTGAGCCCTGTTCTGCACACGGTCGCCGTGCTCGCCGGCTTGATCCTCGTCGCCGCCACCCTGATGTCGGAGATCCACACCTTCGTGGTGCCGCGGGCCGCCCAGACGAGGATCCCCCGGTTCGTCTTCCTCGCCATGCGGTACCTCTTCCGAGCCATCGGGTGGCGGAGCCGCACCTACGAGGGCACCGACCGTCTCTTCGCTCTCTACGCCCCGATCAGCCTGCTCGTGCTGCCAGTCGTGTGGATGACGATGGTGGCGACGGCCTACACGGTCGTGTACTGGGGACTCTCGGTCGGCTCGTGGCGAGCGGCCCTCGAGACCAGCGGCTCGTCGGTGTTCACCCTCGGGTTCCAGCACCCTCAGGGACTGGCAGCCACCCTGGTTTGCTTCTCGGAGGCCGGCCTGGGTGTCGGCCTCCTCGCCCTGCTGATCACCTACTTGCCGACGATGTACGCGTCGTTCCAGCGCCGCGAGCGCATGGTCGCCCATCTCGACGTGCGGGCTGGTACGCCACCGTCGGCCGTGGTGATGCTCATCCGCTACAACACGATCGACCGTCTCGACCGCATCGAAGCGCTCTGGGAGGCATGGGAGGACTGGTTCATCGACATCGAGGAGAGCCACACCTCGTTCGCGGCCTTGCCCTTCTTCCGCTCGCCGCAACCCAACCGGTCGTGGGTGACGGCGGCCGGCGCCATGCTCGATGCCGCCGCCCTCTACAACTCCGCGCTCGACGTGCCCCGGTCGGGTCAGGCCCAGCTCACCCTGCGCGCGGGGTTCATCTCGCTTCGTCGCATCGGCGACTTCTTCCAGATCCCCTACGACCCGGATCCGAGTCCGACCGATCCCATCGCCGTCAGCCGCCAAGAGGTCGACGAGGTCCTGGACCGGTTGGAAGCCGGTGGCTTGCCGGTGAAGTCCGATCGCGACCAGGTCTGGGCGGACTTCGCGGGCTGGCGGGTGAACTATGACGCCGTGCTCCTCGGCCTGGCCGCCCTCACGATCGCGCCGATCGCCCCGTGGTCGTCGGATCGCTCTCCGCCGTTCCACCGTCCGCCGGTCACGCGGTGGGGACGGCGCCGGGCCTCGGTTGACTGACCGAGGTTCGGGGTACAGGACCCACGTGTTGAACCCGCGACTTGAGGATCACGCCACCGGCCTCGAGCTGCAGATCGTCGAGCTCGTGGAGCGGCGGGAACGGGCCGTGGTCCAAGGTCGTGAGACCGAGGCCACCGACCTGCAGCGCGAGATCGACGGGTTGCAGCGGGAGCTAGTGGTCACCGCCGAGCAGCTCACCCAGTAATCAAATCGCGCCAGGCAATAGCCTGCGGCCGTGACCATCTCGCGTGCTGTTCTCATCACCGGCTGCTCCACTGGCATCGGCCGGGCCACTGCTCTGCACCTCGCAGGGAAGGGCTGGACGGTCTACGCCACCGCCCGGCGACCTGACTCGCTGGCTGAGCTCGCGGCCGCAGGGTGCACCACCATGGCCCTCGACGTCACGGACGAGACGTCGATGGTGGAGGCCGTCGACCGCGTGGTGGGCGAGGCCGGGGCGGTCGGGGTCCTCGTCAACAACGCCGGATACGGCCAAGAAGGACCGATGGAAGAGGTGTCGATGGCCGACCTCCGCCGCCAGTTCGAGACCAATGTCTTCGGTGCCGTCCGCCTCATCCAGCTGGCCCTGCCCGGTATGAGGGAGCAGCGATGGGGGCGCATCGTCAACATGAGCTCGATGGGTGGCCGCCTCACGTTCCCGGGTGGCGGCGCGTACCACGCCAGCAAGTACGCCCTCGAGGCGTTGAGCGACGCTCTGCGCTTCGAGGTGCGGAGGTTCGGCGTCAACGTGGTGCTGGTCGAGCCCGGCGCCATCAAGACCGAGTTCGGCGACACCGCCGTCGCCAGCATCGAGGAGGCCGCGGCCGAGGGTCCCTACAAGGAGTTCAGCATCGGCCTGGCCAAGAAGGTGGCCTCGGCCTACGAGGGTCCGTTGTCTCGCATGGCGGTCGGGCCTGAGGCCGTCGCCAAGGTCGTCGAGAAGGCCATCACCTCGTCCCACCCGAAGGCGCGGTACTCGGTGACGGCTGGCGCCAAGCTGACCATCCGCACCCGGTGGCTGCTGCCCGACCGGGCCTGGGACGCCTTGATGCGCACCCAGTTCCCATCCCCGAAGCCCTGAAGCCTCGACGCCGCTAGGCCACGGTGGCGAGAGCAGCCTCGAGGTCCTCGAGCAGGTCGCTTATGTTCTCGATGCCCACAGACAAGCGGATCAGCCCGGGGTCGACGGCCAGCGGCGAGCCTTCGACCGACGCGTGAGTCATGCGGGCCGGGTGCTCGATGAGCGACTCAACGGCGCCGAGCGACTCGGCCAGGGTGAACAGCCGCGTCGAGGCCGCCACTTTGAGGGCGGCAGGCTCGCCGCCGGCAGTGATGAACGAGACCATGCCGCCGAAGCCCCACATCTGGTGGTCGGCGAGGGCGTGGCCCGGGTGAGTCGCCAAGCCCGGGTACATGACCTGGCTGACGGCGGCGTGGGTGTCGAGGTACTCGGCGATCTCCATCGCGTTGGCGCACTGACGATCCATGCGCACGGCCAGGGTCTTCACTCCCCGGAGCACGAGGTAGCAGTCGAGCGGTCCGGGAACGGCGCCGGCGGCGTTCTGGAGGAAGCCGAGACGTTCGCTCAGCTCGTCGTCGTTGAGGGCGAGGAATCCGCCGACGACGTCGGAGTGCCCGCCCAGATACTTGGTCGAGGAGTGCACGACCACGTCGGCCCCAAGGGCGATGGGCTGCTGGAGGTAGGGGGTGGCAAAGGTGTTGTCGACGACGCAGAGGGCACCCCGGCGATGGGCCTCCTCGGCTATGGCCGCGATGTCGACGATGCGCAGCGTCGGGTTGGTGGGAGTCTCGATCCAGACCAGGCGGGTGGTGTCCTGCCAGGCCTGGCGCACCGCCTTCAGGTCGGTGAGGTCGACGGTGCTGAACGTGATGCCCGTTGGAGCCAGCACCTTGGCCACCAGCCGGTACGTCCCGCCGTACGCGTCATCTGACAGCAGGACGTGGTCGCCCGCCGTGAGCTGGCGGAGAAGGCAGTCGCTGGCCGCCAAGCCACTAGAGAACGCCAGGCCGTGGGCCGCCCCTTCGAGAGCGGCGAGGCACGTCTCGAGGGCCGACCGCGTCGGGTTGCCGGAGCGGGCGTACTCGTAGCCCTTGTGCTCGCCGACCGCGTCCTGGGCGAACGTCGTCGAGAAGTGGACGGGCGGGACGACGGCGCCCGTGAGCGGATCGGGTTCTTGCCCGGCGTGGATGGCTCGCGTCTCGAAGCGCATCTAGTGCGGTGTCCGGTGCATCAGGAACTCGAGGACATCGCTGCGAGTCAAGATCCCCACCGGGTGGCCGGCGTCGACCACGAGCACCGCCGTCGCCCCTTCGAGGCGTTCGACGGCGGTCTCGACCGGCTCGCCCACGCCGATCGATGGCAGGGGCCGGCCCATGACCTTCTCGACCGGGGCGTCGAGCAGCGACGGATCTTGGAACGCTTGCTCCATGAGCTCGCGCTCGTGGGCCGAGCCGACCACCTCGGCGAAGGCGAGCGGAGGCTCGGCCTTGACGACCGGCACTTGCGACACCGAGAACTCGCGGAGGATCGCCGCCACCTCGCGCACCGTCTCCTCGGGGTGGACGTGGACGAGAGGCGGCAGGTCGGAGCCCTTGTGGTGGAGGACGTCGCCCGCCGTCTGACCGCTGGCCCGCAGGAAGCCGTAGTCGGCCATCCATCCGTCGTTGTACAGCTTGGAGAGGTAACCCCGGCCCGAGTCGGGGATGAGGACGACAACCACGTGCTCGGGTCCGAGATCCCGTCCGACCTCGAGCGCGGCCCAGATGGCGGTGCCGGCCGAGCCGCCGATCAGGACTCCTTCTTCCTTGGTGACGCGCCGGGCAGTGAGGAACGAGTCCCGGTCTTCGACCATGACGACCCGGTCGACGACCGCCGGGTCGAATGTCCCCGGCCAGAAGTCCTCGCCGATCCCCTCGACCAGATAGGGCCGCCCCGATCCGCCCGAGTACACCGACCCGGCGGGATCGGCCCCGACGATCTGGACGCCGGGATTCTGCGACTTGAGGTAGCGGCCAACCCCCGTGATGGTGCCGCCGGTGCCGATGCCGGCGACGAAGTGAGTGATGCGACCCGCCGTCTGGCGCCACAGCTCGGGTCCCGTCGACTCGACGTGGGCCTCGGGGTTCATGGGGTTCTGGTACTGGTTCGGCTTGAAGGCGCCGGGGATCTCGGCGGCCAGGCGGTCGGACACCGAGTAGTAGGACTCGGGGTGCTCGGGTGCCACCGCCGTTGGGCAGACGATGACCTCGGCCCCGTAGGCCCGCAGGAGTGAGACCTTCTCGGCCGCGATCTTGTCGGGCATCACGAAGATGCACCGGTAGCGCCGGCGGGCGGCCACGATGGCCAAGCCGACTCCGGTGTTGCCCGAGGTCGGCTCGACGATGGTGCCGCCCTCTTTGAGGAGGCCCTGCCTCTCGGCCTCGCGGATCATCGTCATGGCCGGGCGATCCTTCACGCTGCCACCGGGGTTCATGAACTCGAGCTTGGCCAGCAGATGGCAGGTGAGGTCGCGCCCGACGCGGTCCAGTCTGACGAGCGGCGTGTTCCCCACCAGATCAAGCAAGGACGCCG
>JAUTXA010000003.1 GCA_030838265.1 Actinomycetota bacterium
AAACACAGGCCCCCTACGGTCGGCTTCCATGATCCGAACACGCCTGCAGCGTTTGAAGCAGAAAGACACCCGCCGCTTGGTCGCGGTCATCGTCGGGGGCAAGATGCTTGGCATCCTCGCCCTCCTCGGTGCGATCAAGGGCCTGACCTGGTATTTCGACGGATCGGCCTTCGCGGCCGAGACGGTGGTCCACAAAGCCAACGATTTCGTCAGCCCCATCAACACCCTCTGGGTGCTCGTCACCGCCTTCCTCGTCTTCTTCATGCAGGCGGGGTTCATGGCTCTCGAGGCCGGCTTCGCCCGCTCGCGAGAGACGGTGAACATCCTCCTGGAGTGCGTGTTCGACACCTGCCTCTGCGGACTCCTGTACTGGGCGGTGGGCTTCGCCTTCCAGTTCGGTGTCGGCAACGGCCTGATCGGCCATGAGTTCTTCTTCCTCCACAACATCCCCGCCGCCTATGGGACGACCGGAGTGAGCTTCCTGGCCTTCTTCCTGTTCCAGTTCGCCTTCGCCGACACGGCCTCGACCATCACGTCCGGCGCCATGGTGGGACGTACCTCGTTCAAGGGCGACATCCTCTACAGCGTCTGCGTCTCGGGGCTGATCTACCCCATCTTCGGCCACTGGGTCTGGGGTCCGGGCGGTTGGCTGGGCAACACCATGGGCTGGTTCCACGGCATCAGCGGCGGCGCCGTGTTCCGTGACTTCGCGGGCTCGAGCGTGGTCCACACCGTCGGTGGCTTCATCGCCCTGGCCGGTGCCATCACCCTCGGGCCTCGTCTCGGGCGCAAGTTCAAGAGCGAAGGCGGCGGCCCAACCCCGCCCCACGACCTGACCATGGCCTCGATCGGCGCCGTGATCCTTTGGTTCGGCTGGTACGGGTTCAACCCCGGCTCGACCCTCTCGGCCATGGATTGGATGGGCATCGGCCGGGTGGCCGCCAACACGACGCTGGCGGCGTGCGCCGGCGGCATGATGGCCGTGCTCTTCGTCTATCCCAGATCGAAGAAGTGGGATTTGGGCATGTCGCTCAACGGATTCCTCGGCGGACTCGTGGCCATCACGGCCCCCTGCTACTGGGTGGGTCCGGCGGGAGCCATCGCCATCGGTTTGATCGCCGGCATCGTCGTGCCCCTCGGCGTTGATCTGCTCGAGCGGCTGAAGATCGACGATCCCATCGGGGCCGTCCCCGTCCACGGCTTGTGCGGCATCTTCGGGACCTTGGCCGTGGGCATCTTCGCCACGGGCACCTACGGGATCCCGACGGCCGACGGGGCCGACACCTCGACGGTGGTCAAGGGCCTCCTGGGAGGCGGCGGCTTCACCCAGCTCAAGGTCCAGGCCATCGGCAGCCTCACGTGCGTCATCGTCGTGTTCACCGTGGCCATGATCATCATGAAGGTCATCAGGTCGATCAGGGGCAGCTGGAGCCTTCGGGTCGAACAGGACGGCGAGCTCGAGGGTCTCGACATCTTCGAACACGGCACGCCCGCCTACCACGTCGAGTTCGGCCAGGGCATGACGTACTCGTCGCCCGCTGGCTTGCCGAGCTCGGGCATCCCAGTCAGTCCGACCACTCGAGAGGAGGCTCCGGTCTGATGCCTCATCTCGTGACCGCCATCGTCAAGCCGTTCAAGCTCGAAGCGGTGAAGGATGCGCTTCGGGACGCCGGCGTCATCGGCCTGACCGTCAGCGAGGTGCAGGGCTACGGTCGCCAAGGCGGAAAGACCGAGACCTTCCGGGGCTCGGAGTACAAGATGGAGTTCGTCCCCAAGGTTCGGATCGAGGTGCTCGTCGAGACGAGCATGGTCGACAAGGTGATCGATCTGATCGCCTCGTCGGCCCGGACCGGCAAGATCGGGGACGGCAAGGTCTGGTCGTACGACCTCGATCGGGTCATGCGCATCCGGACCGGTGAGCTCGGCGACGACGCCGTCTGAGAGAACGGGTTGAGTCCCTCCCCCGGCTGCGATTCAATCGCGGTGTCAGGGGGAGGGATTCACCATGTCAGGACAAGGCACCAAGGACGACCCGTGGGTCTTGAAGACCCCGAGCGGCGGGTCAGAGTTCGAGGTCTATCGCGACGACGAGGCCGACCCGCCCGCCCTGGTGTGCCAGGTGGGCAAGACCCAGCTTCGCTATCACCTGAGGGCGATCGACGACCTGCACGCCATGCTCAAGCAGCGAGGTGACTGGGTGCCCCTCGGTGCCGCTGACGAGCAGAAGCCAGCGGCCGAGGGGACGGTCGAAGCTTGGGGCCGCGCTCCCGACAACCCGGTCGGCGGCTGGTACGGCTTGAAGAAGGGCTTCCGCGGGCGGTTCGGCATGTACGTCCCGCCGGTCCTGAAGGAGCTCGGGCTGGCCGAGGTCGAGGACAAGCCCCGCAACAACTCGATGCGCGCCCTCTGAGCCCTTCCCCGGCTGGGTGCTAGCGGGCGCTCATGTGGAGGCGGACCGTGGTGCCGCACTCCGACGACCGCAGCTGCACGAGGTCGCAGAGCTGGTTGGCCAGCCACAGGCCCCGGCCCTTCGGCTGGGTCTCGTCGGGCAGCCGCCGGCCGACGAGGGGGTCGGTGATGAGGCCGGCATCCTGCACCTCGCAGATCACGGAGCCCGATCCGGGCCAGATGCGCACACGGCCGCGTCCGCCCCCGTGCTCGAGGCTGTTGGTGACGACCTCGTTCACCGCCATGACGAGCTCATAGCCCCGATCCTTGTTGAGCCCGGACATCTCGGCCTCCCGGGCCACCAGGCCCCGGATGTGGCCCAGGAAGCCGGGCCCGAAGTCGAGCTCGACGGGTCGGCCGGCGGGCTCGGCGAGCACGCCCGAGAACGGGTTGCCCAGATCGTGATCGCCGTAGTGCGGGCTGGCCTGGGCGTCACCATCGACCACGTGGGGATGGGTGCGACGGGCCTCGCCCACCACCGCCGGGTGCAGGGCGCTCGTGTCGTAGGGACAGAGCAGCCACCACGCCGGACCGTCGTCGAAGGCCACGTTCAAGAGGGCCTCGTGGCGGTGGCACTCGACCAGCTCTTCCGGGCTGCGGCTGGGCCCGATGGGCTCGCCGACCCCGCGGAGGGTGCGACCAGTCCGGGAGTTGTCGGCCACGAACTGGCGCCACGCCGGGATGATCCGGGCGGGGTTGCGGCCCACGTCGGCCATGTCTGCGAAGTGGACCTTCTCCGACGCCGTCCCGAGCGCCCGCTGCAAGGCGTGGATCTTGGCCGCGCTCACCACGACCAACGTCGGTTCGCCCGCGGTCACGCCTTCCCTGATGAACGCGGTCGTGCCCTCGACGAAGTCGTCGTCGCCGTCGTAGAAGAAGGCCTCGTGGCGGAAGGTGCCGTCAGAGGGTGTCGGGCGGGCGAAGGTCTCGACTCCCATGGAGCCAGGCTACCGGCGCGGTCCGGCCGGGCGGCTAACCCTCGGGGACCTCTCGTAACGAAGTCGACCTGGCAGGCTGGAGTCGTGATCAGGTCGGGAGGAGCTAGGCGCGCCCTCGTCATCGCCACTGCGTTCGGCCTGGCGGCCACCGCCTGCCAGGCGCCGGGCCGGGCCCAGGGCCCGTCCCGCCCGAAGACGACCACCACGACGAGCCCCACCCTCCTCGCCACCACCACCCCGGTGGCGCCCCCCTGCTCGCCGGCGCGACCGAAGGCGGCCGGGCAAGAGACGGTCACCCTGTCCTTCGACGGCAAGATCCGCGACTACGTCCTGCGCGTGCCCACGACCTACGACGGCACCAAGGCCGCGCCGGTGATCTTCGACTTCCACGGCTGGGGCTCCACCGGCACACAGCAGCTCGTCTACGGGAGCTACTCGGGCCCGTCGGACCGCGACGGTGTCCTGCTCGTCGCCCCCAACGGCATCGGCCAAGGCCACGATCGGCACTTCAACATCGCGCTGCAAGCCTCACCCACCGATGACGTGGCCTTCGTCCGCACCATCCTCGATCAGCTCGAGGCCCGGCTCTGCATCGATCCGTCCCGCGTGTTCTCGTCGGGCATGTCCGACGGCGGCGCCATGACCTCGGCCCTCGCCTGTCGGGCGTCCGACCGGTTCGCCGCCTTCGGGCCGGTGGCCGCCGTGCTCTACGGACCAACGTGCACACCGCCCCGCCCTGTCCCCATCGCCGCCTTCATGGGAAACGCCGACCCTGTGATCCCGTTCAACGGCGGCGCCGTGCACTGCTGCGGCGCCGCCGTGCTCCCGGCGGCGCCCGACTCGATGGCCGGGTGGGCGGCCCACAACCACTGCGGGCCGCCCGCCGAGCAGCGGCTCTCGACCAACGTGCTGCTCCGCGTCTGGGCTGGCTGCGCGGACGGAGGGGACGTGCGCTTCTACATCATCGAGGGTGGGGGCCACACGTGGCCCGGGTCGATCTTCGAGGTCCCCCACCTCGGCGTCACGACGAAGGAGATCTCGGCCTCTGAGACCCTGTGGGCCTTCTTCCAGGCCCACCCCCTGCCGGCCCGGGCCTCGTGAGCGACCGCTTCTTCCCCTACGCATTCGACTGGCGCTACGCGCCCGTCTGGCTGGCGTTGGGGGCCTTCCCGGGGCGGGACGGTGTGACCTTGACGGCCGACGGAGAGCTGCGGGCCCGGCTGGGCTGGTTCCGGCTGCGAACCCCGTTGGCCAACGTCGACGGTGCCCACGTGACCGGTCCCTATCGCTGGTGGACTCCTGTCGGGGCTCGCCTCTCGGGCTCCGACGACGGGCTGACCTTCGGCACCAACGCCCGGCAGGGCACGTGCATCCACTTCACCGAGCGAGTCGGCCCCGTGCTCGGAGCCAGAGCTCACTCCGCCCTGACCGTCACCGTCGCGGACCCCGAAGGGCTGGTCGCCGCCTTGCTCGGGGCCGTCGGCGAGTCAACTTGACCGGGCGGTCAAGAACCACTGGACTGACGCTGATCGCCGACTCTGGGTAGGGAGCAGCCATGACCGACATCGCCGACCGCACGAGCCGTGACGTCACTGCCGAGGTGAAGGGGTGGCTCGAGGAGAACTGGGACCCCGAGCTCACGGTGGCCGAGTGGTGGGAGCGCCTGGGCACCTCGGGGTGGGCCGCGCCGACGTGGCCCGAAGAGTCCTACGGCAAGGGCCTGTCCCGCGAGGAAGGCGTCCGCGTCCAGCGGGCCATCACCGATTTCGGCGCCCTCGGGGCCCCGGGCGGCCTCGGGCTCCTGCTGGCCGGCCCCACGATCTACACCCACAGCGACGACGAGCAGAAGGAGCGCTACCTCCGCGACATCGTCACGGGGCAAAAGGCCTGGTGCCAGTTGTTCAGCGAGCCAGGCGCCGGCTCCGACCTCGCCGGCCTCAACACCAAGGCGATCAAGGACGGCGACGAGTGGATCATCAACGGTCAGAAGGTCTGGACCTCGGGCGGTCAGGTCGCTGATCTCGGGATGCTGCTGGCCCGGACCGACGCCGATGTCCCTAAGCACCAGGGCATCACGTACTTCGCCATCGACATGCACCAGCCCGGGGTCGACGTCCGCCCTCTCAAGGAGATGACCGGCCGCGCCCTCTTCAATGAGGTGTTCATCAGCGACGGACGGGTGAGCGACGACGCGATCATCGGTGGCCTCAACAACGGATGGGCGGTGGCCAACACGACGCTCGCCTTCGAGCGGGCCGGGCTCGGCGCCGGCGGGGGCTCGGCGGCCGGCGGCTCGGCCACGCCCGGGACCGTGGCCGGCGACCTCGAGAAGCGGGCCGGCGACTTCGTCGGCGGCGGCGGGCGCCGAGGAGGCGGCGCGGGCGGCATGGTCGGGGCGGCCGAGAAGCTGTTGGTCGAGCTGGCCAAGGGCAACGGCAAGATCGCCGATCCGACCGTTCGTCAGGACCTGGCCCATCTGCACACCCTGAACGAGATCGCTCGCTTCACCAACCTGCGTCAGAAGGACCTGCGCACGGCGGGCGGCGACATCCCGGGCATCGGCAACATCGCCAAGCTGTCGATGAGCCGCATCCTCAAGCTGTCTCGCGACCTGGGCCTGCGGATCCTGGGCCCGCTCGGCACCCTGCACGCCTACAACAGCGACGATCGCAAGGTCCTCGACGCGGCGACGGGCAACCCCTTCACCTCGATGGTCACCGAGCTGGCCCTCTTCTCGCCCGGTCCCTCGATCTACGGCGGCACTGACGAGGTCCAGCACAACATCATCGGCGAGCGCATCCTCGGCCTGCCCAAGGAGCCCAACAACGACCGGGTAACCCCCTTCCGGGAGCTCCCGAAGAACGGTTAGGCCCGCGCGCCGATACCCTGAGCATCGATGGCTGGAAAACGAGACGGCGGCGCCAATGGCGATGATGACGCCGACGACGCGTCCCCGCCCAATCGCCGGGTCAAAGTGGCGATCGTGGACGACCAGCCCGACGTTCGACTGCTGCTGCGCCTGACGCTCAGCCGAGACAAGCGCTTCGACGTGGTGGGCGAGGCGACCAACGGTGAGGAGGCGATCGCCCTGGCCGCCGCCGCCCAGCCCGATCTGCTCATCCTCGATCGGCAGATGCCGGTGATGGGCGGCGTCGAGGCCCTCCCGGTGATCAAGCAGCGTTCGCCCAAGACGGCCGTCGTGCTCTACACGGCGACGGCCGACGCTGGGACCTACCAGGCGGCCCTGGCCGCGGGGGCCGTCGAGGTGCTCGAGAAGAGGTCCGTGGGACCCAGCTTCGTCGACGACCTGGCCAGCGCCCTGGCGTCGCACTGGGCTCCCGACAACGCCGACGTCGAGATCAAGGTCGGGCCCGTCAGCGCCGCCGCGGCGCGAGTGTGGATCGAGAACACCTCGGGGATCCTGGCTGCGGTCCGCGCTCACCCCGAGGTGATCGATGGCGGCATCCCCGACGACGTCATCGAGCTCTTCCAGAACTTCATCGAGTCGTGGCGAGCGGTCGCCGTCTCCGACAAGGAGTTTCACTGGACGGCGCGAGCCGATGCCGCCGTCGTGCAGCGGCTGGTCGAGAACTGGGCGGCGATTGACTCGCTCAGCGACGAGACGCTCGAGAGCCTCGGCGTCCACTGGTCCCCACCCGAAGGCGAGCCCTTCTTCCATGCCCTCACCGCCGGCGTGCTCACCGGCCTCGAGGCCCGCGAGGAGACGCGCCAGCTGGCCGCCGCCCTCGAGACGCGCTGGTCGGCGTCGGCCTGAACCCGGTTGGCTCTCCGCTCCCGACCACGGCAAGGATCAAGGCCATGAGTGAGTTCTCCGCCAAGTCCATCCGCCTGCATGGTCACGACGTGACGTACCGCATGGCGGGGGCCGGTCCCGCCATCGTCCTTCTCCACGGCGTCACGGGCAGCTCGACGACCTGGAAGCAGGTCATGCCCGACCTGGCCAAGGACCACCTCGTCATCGCGCCCGACCTCCTCGGCCATGGCGAGTCGGCCAAGCCGCGCGGCGACTACTCGTTGGGTGCGTACGCCAGTGGGGTCCGCGACCTACTCGTCGCCTTGGGCGTCGAGCGCGGCACGTTCGTCGGTCACTCCCTTGGCGGCGGCGTGGCCATGCAGCTGGCCTACCAGTTCCCCGGCCGCGTGGAGCGGCTTGTCCTGGTCGCCAGCGGGGGACTGGGCCGCGAGGTCTCGCCCCTCCTCCGGGCCGCGACCCTGCCCGGCAGCGAGCTGGTGCTCGGCGCCGTCCTCGACCGGCGCATCCAAGCCGTCGGTCAGCTCTTCGGCAGCTTGGCCCGGAAGGTGGGCCTTCGCCTCGGGTCGGTCGGCACCGAGGTGTGGCGCAGCTACACCACCCTCACGTCCCGGCCCGCCCAGGGCGCGTTCGTGTCGACGGTGCGGTCGGTGATCGACCTGAACGGCCAGCGGGTCAGCGCCAACGACCGCCTCTATCTGGCCGCCGGCATCCCGACCATGATCGTGTGGGGCGACCGTGACCGCATCATCCCCGTAGGCCACGCCTATGCGGCTCACGACGCCATCCCCGACAGCCGGCTCGAGATCATGCCGGGCGCGGGCCACTTCCTGCCCTTCGAGCAAGGGCCCCAGTTCGTCGAGCTCCTCCGCGACTTCCTGGCCACCACCGAGCCGGCCCACGCCGGCGAGGAGGACTTCCGCCAGGCCCTGCTGCACCCGCCCGCTTAGCCGGCGGCGCTCACCGGCTCGTGGCGGCGAGCGGACTCGGCCCACCGCTCGGCCATGCGCCGGCCCGCCTTGCCGATGCGCTCGATGCGCTTGAGCATCGTGGTGCGGGCCTCCTCGGCCTGTGGGTTCAGGCCGGTGATCTCGGCCACATTCCAGTCCCGCAACACGACCGGCAGCAGGATCTGGTCGTGATGGATCTGCATGTCGTAGATGCCGGCCTTGGCGATGGCCATGGCCCGGTCACCGAAGTTGGGGATGCCGGTGCCGGGCATCTCGAAATCGCGCACCTGTCGCTCCATGGCGATGACCATGGTGGAGGGGTCGATCTCGATGCCGGCCGTGACCAGGTCGCGGTAAAAGAGGAAGTGGAGGTTCTCGTCGGCCGCCACGCGAGCCATGACCTGATAGCCGGCCGGGTCGTCGAGCAGCTTGCCGGTCGCCCGGTGGGAGATGCGGGTGGCCAGCTCTTGCAAGGCGACGTAGACGAGCCCGTCGGCGGGTGACGGCGGCTCGGGGACGATGCCGGTGCCGACCTGATGCATGCGGTCGCGCTCGAGGGCGATGGGGTCGACGGCGCGGGTCACGGTCAGGTAGTCGCGGATCGCGATGGAGTGGCGACCCTCCTCGGCTGTCCAGCGTCTGACCCACTCGCCCCAGGGGCCCTCGGGCCCAAAGACCCGCTCGATGGTGCGGAAGTAGTACGGCAGATTGTCCTCGGTGAGCAGGTTCACGACGAGGGCGGCGCTCACTGCCTCGGGCAGGGGCCACGCCTCGGCGTCCCACTGCTCGCCTGGCTCGAAGTCGCGGCCGCGGCTCCACGGCACCAGCTCGTGGGGGAACCACTCCTTGGTCGTGGCCAGGTGGCGCTCGACGAGGTTGCCGACGACGGGCGTGAGCTCACGAAGGAGGACGTCGTTGCTCGAGTCGATCGTGGTCATGGGCCCTAGCCTACCTACCAGTAGGTAGGCCTTCCAGCCGGGGCGGAGGGGAATGGTACGGCCCGCCGCGGGGGAATGACCGGGAGACCCCATGTACGCCGTCACCGACCTCGCTCTCGCCCCGCAGCCTGCCCTCCCCCGTCCGCGAGGCGAGCTGACGGCCGGTCTCTTCGCCGCCCTGCGGCGGGGCCCCGGACCCTTGGCCTGGCCCCGCCTGGCCTGTGCCGACCCCTTGACCGACGAGGACCTCCAGCTCGCCCTCTATGCCTGCTACGAGCTCCACTACCGGGGCTGGGCCGACGTCGACGACGCGTGGGAGTGGCATCCGTCGCTCCTCGCCTTCCGGGCCGAGCTCGAGGTCGCATTCGAGCAGGCACTGCGCGACGCGATCGGGTTCCACCCAGCCCCGGGCGACGTGGCCGCGTCGCTCTGGGAGATGGCCACGACCGGCGACGGGCCCTCGCTCTCGGCGTTCGTCGCCGAGGAGGGCTCGCTCGAGCAGGTCCGCGAGCTCGCTGTCCATCGATCGGCCTACCAGCTGAAGGAGGCGGACCCCCACACGTGGGTCATCCCCCGGCTCTCGGGCCGGGCCAAGGCGACCGTCGTCGCCATTCAGCACGACGAATACGGCGAAGGCCGCCTCGGTGCGGCCCATGCCGAGCTCTTCGCCCAGACCATGGCCGCCCTCGGCCTCGACCCAACCTACGGCGTCTACCTCGATCGCATCCCCGGCTTCACCCTCGCCACCACCAACCTGATCTCGTGGCTTGGATTGCACCGGCGGCTGCGCGGCGCACTGGTCGGGCACCTAGCGCTGTTCGAGATGACGTCGGTGGGCCCGATGGGTCGCTACGCCGCCACCCTCGAACGCCTCGGCATCGGCGAGGAAGGGCGGCGCTTCTACGACGTGCATGTCGAGGCCGACGAGATCCACCAGCACCTGGCGGTCGACCACATGGTGGGCGGTTTGCAGAGCGACGAGCACGACTTGGCGGCCGACGTCCACTTCGGGGCCCGGGCCGTCAGCGCCCTCGAGGCGACGTTCACGGCCCGGGTGTTGGCGGCGTGGCGGCAGGGCGTGTCGTCCCTCCTGCCCTGAGCATCACTCGAGGGTGGCGTAGTTGGTCGACCGGTCTGCTGTCTCGGCCCCGTCGAGGGCGGTCACCACCTCGCCCAGGTCGCGCAGAAAGGTCTCGATGACCGGCGCGTTGCCGGGGCTGACGGTGGCGTGGAGCGAGTCGGGCGGGGCCTGGCGGTCGAGGAACCAGCCCCGGGCCTGCAGCCCGTCGCCCACGGCAAAGATGTCGAGGGCGGGGGTGCCGTCCTCACCCGGGGCGGCGGCGATGGCGACCAGGTGGGCTTCGGGATTGCCGACGACACGCAGACCTGCGATGGCCCGCACTCCGTTGGCCATGCGCTGGGCGGTGTCGATGGTGGTGCGGGTGAGGCGGAGGTATCCCTCGACCCCGAGATGGTGCAGCACGGCCCAGGCGCAGGCCATCGGCAGGGCGGGTCGGGTCCCCTGCATGCTGGGTGAGGCGTAGAAGCCGCCCAGCCAGTCGTCGAAGACGAAGGTCTGGTAGCGGCGCAGGACCTTGGTGCGATGGATGATCACCGACGCGCCCTTCGGTGTGTACCCCAGCTTGTGGAGGTCAGCCGAGATGCTCGTCACTCCTGGCACCCGGAAGTCCCACGGCGGCACCGGCTCGCCCAACTCCTCCATGAAGGGGAGGACGAAGCCGCCCATGCACGCGTCGGTGTGGAAGTTCGCACCGGCGTCGGCGGCCAGCGCAGCCAGCTCGGGGATGGGGTCGATCACGCCTTGGGGGTACTGCGGCGCCGACCCGACGACGAGCACCGTGTGCTCGTTGACGGCCGCGGCCATGGCCTCGACGTCGGCCCGGTAGTCGGGGCCCACCGCGATCTTGCGGGCCTTCACGCCGAAGTAGTGGGCCCCCTTGTGAAAGGCGGCGTGGGCGCTCTCGGCCAGCACCATCTCCGGCTCGGTGATGCCGCGCTCGGCGCGGCCACGCTCGCGCGCCGCCTTGACGGCCATCAGGATGCTCTCGGTCCCCCCGGACGTCATGAAGCCGGCCGCCTCGGGCCCGCCGTGGAAGAGGTCGGAGCAGGCCCGCACCACCTCGGATTGGATCTCGGCCAGGCTCGGGAACGCGGCGGTGTTCAGGGCGTTGTCGTGCAGGAACATCGAGGCCACGGCGTCGGCCACCTCGTGGACTTCGGGTCCGCCGTCATAGACCATGCCGAACGTCCGGCCGTCCTGCCACCGGGCGTCGTTGGCCCGCTTGGCCGTGAGGGCGGCGACCACCTCGTCCTTGCTCATGCCGTGGCGCGGTAGGGACATCGTCCCGGGATCGTAGGGGATTGCCAGGACTCACTCTGGGTACAGGTCCTGCCACTCAGACGTTGTCTTCAATGAGGAGGAAATTCAGTGGGACTCGTACTCCTGATCCTGTTGCTGGCGCTGCTGTTCGGCGGCATGGGCTTTGCCATGCACTGGCTGTGGATCATCGCCGTCGTGCTCCTCGTCGTCTGGGCGCTGGGCTTTGTCATGCGCAGCGCCGATGGCGGCGGTCGTTGGTATCGCTGGTAGCTCGGCGCGCGACGACACCTGACCGATGGGGCCCCGGTGCAGGCCGGGGCCTCGTCGCGCCGGTAGCTAGGAAGGCGGGCTGACCTACGCTGGCGGGGCGGAGGTGGCAGCCATGTTCGGTAGCAAGAAGGCCCAGATGATCTCGCCCGACGAAGCCCTGTCCGGTCGAGCCACGAAGGTGGCGGTGCCCGATCGGCACTTCGTCAACGGTCACACCCTGACCCCGCCTTTCCCCGAGGGATTGGCGCAGGCCGTGTTCGCCATGGGCTGCTTCTGGGGTGCCGAGCGAAAGTTCTGGGAGACGCCGGGTGTGTTCACCACGGCCGTGGGCTACACGGGTGGCTACACCCCGAACCCGTCCTATGAAGAGGTCTGCTCGGCCCGCACCGGCCACACCGAGGCTGTCCTCGT
>JAUTXA010000024.1 GCA_030838265.1 Actinomycetota bacterium
CGGAAGACGTAGAAGCTGATGTCCTTGTGGAACTGGGCGTCCTTGGTGCCGAAGCTGGTCGAGTTCCGGAAGAGGATCCAGTTGTTCCACTGGGCCGACATGCCGACCCCGGCGATGAGGGCGAACAGGGCAGAGATGACGATCCGCACCAGCCCGGTGCGCTCACCGATCACGTCGCGGTAGCGCTGGACGAGCTCGTCCTCGGGCCCAGTGGCTCGGAAGGGCGGCGCCAGCCGGTCGGCGATCGACAGGCTCAGCCACATCCCGAAGAAGAAGAGCAGGGTGAAGACGACGGCCAGGAGGATCTTGGCTCCCAGCACCGACCGCCACACCTCGTGCAGGCGGAGCTCTCCGAACCACAGATAGTCGGTGTAGAAGCCGGCTATTCCCCGCAGCGAGAAGGCGATGAACAACACGATCGCCACCGTCACGGCCAGCCCCACCCGGCTCTTGGGCGGGCGCGGTCGACGACGGGGCAAATCGGTCGGAGTGCGCATAGGGCGGGAGCCTAGGCGGGGGAAGACACCAGGACGCAGCGGCAGCCGGGGTGCGCCGGCGGGTGGACCTGGCCGGTCGGGAAGGCCTGGCCCCGGGCCATCGGACCGGCCAGGGCGTTGTCGTCGCAATCGGGGCAGGGGCCGTCGACATCGTCGACCACCCACCGCTGAGAGGTCGCCTCGGAGGTGGCGGCGTAGGCCCCGCGCGAGAACGACGACACCACGTGGTCGCTGGTCACGCGCTCGATGCGCTGGGACTTCCACTCCCGATAGGCGGCGCCGATGCGCTCGACCACAGCCTGCTCGTCGTCGTTCTCGCTGACCGCCTCGGCGAGGGCCAGTTCGAGCCGCGTCCGCAGCGGCCCGGTGATGCCCTGGGCCAGCTCGTCGGCCACGTCGGCGATGGCAGGAAGGGCGATGTCGCCGGCCCCGTCGGCCGGACCGGTGGCAAAGGCGGTGCCGGCCCGGGCCGCGTCGGCCAGCAGGTCGTAGGCCGCCAGCCGGAAGCGCCCGGCATGCTCGTCGAGCGCCCCGATCAGGTCGTCGGTGACCTTGCCCCGGTTGGTGCGCAGCCGGTCGAGCAGGTCGTTCTGGTCATCTTGCAGAGCCCTCTTGAGCTTGCGGGCCAGGTTGTGGGTGATGGGCTCGATCAGGGCGTCGCGCTGCTGGAGGGCGGACTCGTCGGCGTTGGGCACCGGCGCGCCATCGGCGTCGGCCTCGCTCTCGGTGCCGGGCTCGGGGGCGACGTCGGACGTCGAAGCGGCCGCATCCGCCGGTGTCCCGACGGCCTCGACGGCCGAGCCGGCGCCGGCCGAGTCGCCGACCTCGGCATCGGTGGCCGCGGCATCGGTGGCCCCGGCGGCGAGGACCTCTTCGGCTTCGGCCACCTGCTCGGCCCGCGACGCTCGCATGCGGGCGAACAAGGCGTCGACCTCGGTGGCATCGCCCGACTCGTCGGTCGACGGGCCCCCATCTGCGCCTTCGCCTTCTTCGACGGAGACGGTCGCCGATGGCGCGTCGCGGATGATCCGCACGCCTTCGCCGGTGACGGGCTCGTGCGAGCTGCCGCCGGAGACGGCCGACGCCGTTGCGGGCTCGGGCTTGGGACGCCGCAGGATCCGCAACGACGACAAGCGCCGCTCGTCATGGGCGCTGGGATCGATCGACGGCTTCGGCGCCCGCGGCCTCGACGGGCTCACGGGCGCGGGCGCGGCCTCGGCCGCCGGCGGCTCGGGCGCAGGAGTGGCCTCGACCGTCACCTCGACGGCCACGGGTTCGTTGGCCGTCGGGCGGGCCGCACCTTCGCCCGGCTCGGCGCCGGTGTCGGTGTCGCGGTCCGCAGGCGCCGCCACCGCCGCCACCGCCGCCTCGCCCGACACCCCCGACTCGGCTGTCTCCGCCGGACCATCCGGCCCGGCCAAGTCGGCGGCGATGATCGCCTCGGTCGCGTCGTCGGCGCCGAGGGTGGCGGCGATCGAGGCCGCCACCTCGAGCTCGTCCGGCGTCGGCTCGGTCTCCTCGCCGGCCTTGTGGCCCGCCACCTGGGCCGCCACTCGGGCCTCGGCCTCGGCCCGGGCCAGCTCGTCGGTGACCTCGTCGAGCGTCTGGCGCACCATGCGATACGCCTCGATGAGGCGCTCGCGGCCGGCCCGCAGCTGCTCGACCTGGACCATCGCCACCCGGCGGCGGCGGGTCAGGTCGCCCAGGATCTTGACCCGCAGCGCTTGGGCCTCCTCGACCATCTCGCGGCCGTGGCGCTTGGACTCCTCGATGATGTTGTCGGCCTCTTCGCGTGCCTTGGTCCGCACCTCGTCGCCCCACACCTGGGCGGCCTCGCGGATCTGGGCGGCGGCCGCGTCGGCCTCGTCGGTGCGGGTGGCGAGCAGGCCGTCGGCCTCGCGCTTGATGCGGGCGGCCTCCTCGCCCGCTTCGCGCAGCAGGCGCTCGACGTTCTCCTCGGCCTTGGCCTTGATGTCGGTGGCGGCGTCGCGCGCGCTGTGCACGATGCGGGCCGTCTCGTCGCCGAGGGCGCCGAGCAACGTCGACTCGTCGAGCACGGGATGGGCGGCCCGGGTCTCGGCCTCGGCCAAGAGGCGCTCGAGCTCGCTGTGGCGGTCGCGGGCGGCCCGCAGCTCGTCGGCCACCCGAGCGAGGAACGTGCGCACCTCATTGGTGTCAAAGCCGCGGAACGCGGTGGCGAACCCCTTGTGCCTGACCTCGTCGGAGGAGACCAGCGGTTCGGAGGAGATGATGGTGGGACGACCGGCCGCCATGGCCTCAAAGCCTACGACCACGACCTGGTATCGGTGCGGATGAGAGCTATTGCTCGCGGCGCAGCTGGCGCACGAGGCGAAGCTGCTCGAGGATGCGCCGGCGGCGGGCGTCCTCCTCGCCGGGATCGCGAGGGATCAGGGCCCGTCCCGCCCACTCCACCAGCAGCTGGGGGTTGAAGGGCTTGGGCAGGTACTCGAGGATGCCCTCCGACCACCCCTTCATCTGGTCTTCCTCACTGGTCTTGGCCGTGAGCAGGACCACCGGGATGCTGGCCGTGGCCGGATCCTCCTTGAGGCCCTGGAGCACCTCCCAGCCGTCCATCCTGGGCATGGCCAGGTCGAGGAAGATGAGGTCGGGTCGGGTGGCGCGGGCCTGCTCGAGGGCCTGGATCCCGTCCTCGGCCTCGACCACCTCATAGCCGCCGAGCTCGAGGTTGACGCGACACAGGACGCGGATGCCCTCCTCGTCGTCGACCACCAAGACGCGTCCCGCCATCGGCGTCACCGTAACGACGGGAGGCCGTCCCGTCTATGACCCGGCGGGACTAATGACTGCGACCGGTCAGCCGCCGAGCAGGTTGTTGATGGCGTCGATGACCGGGTTCACGACCGGGTCACCGGGCGTGGTGACCGGCGGCTTGGGCACGGGACCGGTCGTCGGCGTCGTGGGGGGCGGACCGGACGGTCGGGTGGTGGTCGTGCCGCCTCCGCCGCCACCGCCGCTCGTCGTCGGAGTGGACCCGCCAGGGGGCGGAGCGGCCGACTGGGTCGAGCCGAGGGTGGCCGGCCCGAACGTGGCCCGGCCCAGGGCGGCCTGGACGGTGGTGCTCAGCCGGGGGGCGTCGGTGACGGCCTGGTCGAGGGCGACGAGCCCCCACGCCGCGCCGTCGTTGCGGAACGAGAAGACCGACGACCAGCGACTGGTGAAGTCGCCCCGCACACCGGTGAGGGCGATGGCCGCGCCAACGAGGGTCTCGCCCGGCTGGCGCGCCTGGTCGATGAGATCGGGCTGGAAGGCGGGCTGGTCGGCCAGGGCCGGGAGCACCTGCTTGAAGAAGCCGACGCTGCGGCCCGAACCCGACGCCAGGTTGGACGAGAACCCGTCGCTGTCTTGCTGCAACTCCTGGCTGAGGTCGATGGCCAAGCCGAGGAAGCGGTTGTCCCACGGGTCGGTTGCGTCGAGGGCGAGGGGGCTCGGGCGGCCGGGAAGCACCCCGAGGACGGCGATGGTCGCCTGGCGGAAGGCGGGGACGGCCAACGTGCGGCCCGTGGTCTTGAGCATGGCCTCGCCCGCGTAGGCGGCCGCCGTGATCGACGGGTCGCGGCTCACCCGCGCCGCCCCGTCGCGGATGGTGACCTCGGACCCACCGGCGGCCAGCGTCAGCGAACCTTGGTCTCGCTGGACGAGAACGTCGCCGGCCAGGAGCGTGGGGGCGGCGGCCAGTCGCACCTCGGATCCGGCTCGTCCCGCTCGGGGACCGCGCAGCTCGAGGGTGGCTCGGCCCGGGAGGGCCATCGACGCCGTGCCGCCCGTCACCTTGACCCGATCGCCGGTGTGCACGGTGAGGGACCCGGTGACGGCCTCGGCCGCGTGGCCGGCTCGGGTGACCGTGACCTTGGCCCCGCGCGCCACGGTGAGGCGAGCCTGGCCGAAGGGCACACCCGAGCGACTGCAGGCAGCCAGCATCAGCGCGGCGACGGTCATAAGAGCAAGGGCGCGCTTCATCACGATCTCTTCCGCTTCGTTGTCGGCAGGAAGATCGAAAAGGTTGAGCCCCTTCCTGGCGAGGAGTCGCAGGCCACCGTGCCGCCGTGGGCCTCGGCGATGCGGTGGACCATGGCCAGCCCGAGGCCGAGCCCGCCGTAGGAGCGCGTGTCAGAGCCGTCGCCCTGCACGAACTCCGAGAAGGCGAGGGACTGCTCGTCGGCCGTCATGCCCTTCCCCCGGTCGCTGACCGAGATGCGCACGCCACGGCCGGTGCCGTTGAGGGACGGCTCGACGGTGACGGCCACCTTCCCCCCCTTGGGCGAGAACTTCACCGCGTTGTCGACGAGCTCGTCGAGCGAGGCGGACAGCCACCGGGCGTCGGCGCTGACCTTGGGTACGCCGCGGGCCACCCGACGAGTGATCTCATGCTTCTTGCCCACCCGGCGCGACCAACGGTCGACCGTCTTGTCGACCACCTGGCGCAGGTCGAGCTCCTCGGGACGGAGGGGCACACGACCGGCGCTCGACGAGGCCACGAACTCGAGCAGCTCGACGATTCGTTGGAGGCGGCGGGCCGACCCGAGAATGTCGTGGGCCCGATCCCGCATCTCGTCGGCCGCCATGTCGCGCCGGGTCATGAGCTCGGAGAAGCCGATGACGACCGCCAGTGGCGTACGCAGCTCGTGACCCATGTGGGAGAGGAACTCGGTCTTCATGCGCTCGACCTCGCGCTCGCCCCGCAGGTCGCGGAAGACGTAGACGGCACCGACCACGTCGCCGTTGGGATCGCGCAGGGCGCCGGCCGACATGGCGACCGGAACGATCTTGCCGTCGGTCGCGGTGATCGAGCCGAGGGCAGCCCAGCGGCGAACGCTGGGCTTGACCAGGCGACGCCCGAGGTCAGCGCCGTCGTCGGACACGAGCTTGACGACGTAGTCGACGGAACGACCGCGGGCCGCCGAGGCGGCGATGCCGATGAGCTCCTCGGCCGCCTGGTTGAAGTCGGTGACCCGTCCCTCGTCGTCGACCGCCACCAGGGCCTCGCCCATGCCGGCCACAACCGCCTCGAGCCGGTTGCGCAGCCTGCTCTCGTCGGCCGCGGCCTGCTCGAGGGCGGACGTCTTCTCCTCGATCGACAAGGCCATCGAGTCGAAAGCGGTGCCGAGCACACCCACCTCATCCTCGCTCTCGATCCCCGTGCGGGTGGTCAGCTCGCCCCGTTGGATACCCTCGGCCGCCAGGGTCAGGCGGCGCAGTCGCGACCCGACCCGCTCCCCCACGACCGCCGAGAGGAGCAGAGCCAGCAACGTCCCACCGAGGGCGATGAGGAACAGCGTCTGGAACAGCTTGCGCCTGGTGCCCTCGAAATCCTTGGTGGGCGTCGAGGCAACCAGGGCGAGGACGGCCCGGTCGGACACCTTGACGGGCTGCACCGAGACGTAGCTGGCGGCGAGGGTGCCGGCCGTCGGCGAACCGTCGGCCAAGACCTTGTCGGCCAGGCCCCTCACTCCGTCGGGCTGGGACCCCACCGCGGCGACGACCGCACTCCGGCTGAGGAGGGCGAAGTGGAGGTTGGCATCGTCAATGCCTTGGAACGTGAGGTAGCCGCCGTCGAGAGGCACGACGGCCAGCACCGAGCCGACGAAGGTCGTCTGGTTGTTGGCGTCGGGGAAGCACAGCGGTTGGGCGCCGATGGCGAAGGCCCCCGTGCCGACGACCTGGATGCCGCCCTGGCCTTGCGACGGGCAGCGCAGGTTCTGGACCAGAGGGGAGCGCTGGAGGGTGATGAGCAGGGCCTGGTCGACCTTCACGCTGGCCACCGGGTTGCCGGTGCCGTTCAGGAAGGCGAAGGCCCGTCCCTGGTAGAGCTGTGACAGCTTCTCGAGCAGCGACTGGTAGTCAGGGGTGCGGTGCAAGGCGTCGGAGGCCAGGGCGGTCTGGCCGATGGCGAAGGCGGCCGTCGAGGCCTCTTCGACTGCGGTGCGCGGACCCCGGTCCTGCAGCTGGGACGCCTCCTGGGCGGCGCGGGTCTGGAGGCGGCGCTGAGCATCGGCCTGCACGCGGGACGAGATGACCTGCGACAGGGCGAGCGACAGCACGAGGACGACGAGGAGCAGGGCGCCGGCGGCACTGGCCGCGATGCGGGCCGCGATGGCGCGGCGGCTGGCGGCCAGGGTGGCGACCCCGAGGCCGACGCCGCCGAGCAGGGTGGCGACCGCCGCGACTCCCGACTGCGACAGGGCCTCGCCGGCCATGGCGACGACCAGGAAGGCCAGGCTGACCCAGAGGACGGTGCGCGTCGATCGCTCGCCGTGCCACTGGGTGGTGGCGGCCCCCATCGAGGCGATGCCAGCTCCGCCGATCAGCAGCAGGACGGGATTGGTCGCCGACTCGATGATGAGCGAGCCGTGGAGGAAGGCGGCCGCCCCGATGGCGGTGACGCCGGCGCCGAAAGCGAACCGGGCCCACGAGACGCGGCTCAGCAGCTCGGCCCGCAAGAGGACGAGGGCCAGACCGGACGCCGCGGCCAAGAAGGTCACGAACTCGGCGGCAAAGCGGAACTGGGCGGAGGAGGACATGTGGCCTACCTATCGGTGGCCGAACGGTGACAGAGCACCCAGCGCGGACCTACCGGACGATGCCACCCCTTTCCTGCCTGGGAGACGGCGCGTGACGTCCTAATGGTACCGCTACTGCCCGGATGCCGGCCGTGCGCTCACGACCGAGACGTCTCCGCCCAGGCGCCCGAGCGTGGCCAGCGCCTCATCGAGGGTCGAAACCTTGAGGACGGTCAGGTTGTGGCCCTTGGCCCGGGCGACGGCTTCGTTGTACTCGTCGGGGGGCACGAGGAAGTACCGGGCCCCGGCGGCCAGGGCGGCGGCCGTCTTCTGCTTGACGCCTCCCACCGGGCCGACGCTGCCGTCGAGCTCGATGGTGCCGGTGACCGCCACCTCCTGGCCGCCCGTCAGCTCGCCGGGGGTGAGCTGGTCGATCACACCCAAGGTGAACGAGAGTCCGGCCGAGGGGCCGCCGATGTTGCCAGCGTCGATCTTCACCTTCACCGGCAGCTGGAAGTTTTGGTTCCTGGTCTGGATGACCACGCCCAGGCACGCGTCGGCCGCTTGGGCCGCCGGGTCCGGCGAGGTCGTGCATGTGGGACGCCCGTCGGTCGTCACCCGGTGGCCGACGATCAGCTGCTCGGTGCGGTCAGGACCGCGCCCCGGGTGCACCGTGACCGGCACGGCGTCGCCTGGCTTGTGGCTGCGAATCGTCGTGGTCGCCTCCTCGAGGGTGTGCACCGGCAAGCCGCCGACCGAGGTGATGGTGTCGCCCGCGGTCAGATGGTTGGCCGAGGGGCCGGCCTTGGTGACCTGAAGGACGAAGGCTCCGTCGCCGGTCTCGGTGACCGGGTAGCCGAGCTTGCGCAGGGCGACGACCACAGCAGCCTGCTCGGAGTCGTCCATGAGCTGGCGGTTGTACTGGGTGAGGTTCTGGCCCTTGGGGACGCCGGCGTTGATGTCCTTCTTCGAGATCACCTGGGTGTCACCGTCGATGGAGCTGACGAGGTAGTCGAGAGGTGAGATCTCCTCGCGGAACGACACGGTGAGCAGGAGCACCTTGCCCTTGGGCGGGAAGGCGCTGCCCTTCGGCGCCACGATGTAGTCGTTGACGGGCGTGGCCGAACCCGGCGAGATGGCGTCGTATGGCAGGTGGATGTAGGTGGACGCCACGACGAGGCCGATGACCACCAAGATGACGACGGCCAGACGCCGCAACCATGATCGCGGCGGGGCGGGAGGCGGCTCGGTGCCCGGGGGCCCGGGGGATACCATCGACTCGATTGTGTCCACCTCGGTGACCTGCCTGTTCGTGGCGTCGGCGAAGGGTGCCGATGGCCCGTGGGGGCGAGGTGCCCGGGCCCAGCCTGCCACGACGCCCGCCGTTATCGGCGCCGGCCCCTCCGCTCGCCGATGACCGACGAGGAGGAGGCGCCGCCTGCTCGGCGACGGGGTCCGGAAGAGCCGGGGCCCCCGGCCTGGCTTAGCGGCCCGGTCAACATCGCCCAGGCCTGGGGCTTCGCTCCCCCTCCGCCCGCCGTCGTCAAGGAACTCGTCGAAGCTGTCGGCGAGCCCGTCGTCGAGCCCGAGCCGGCCGTTGCCGCACCGGCGCCGAAGGTCGAGCCCGTCGTCCCCCCTGCACCGCCCCCTGCTCCTGGGCCATCGCCGCGACCGACGCCACCAACGGCGCAGCCGACACCGACGCCTCAGCCGACGCCGACCCCCGAGCCCGCGCCCGAGCCCGCGCCACGACCGGAACCAGCGCCGGCCGTCACGGCCCTACCGTCTCAGGCTCGGGCCGGCCGGCCCCGGCGGCGCCGTCCCATCCAGGCCGTCATCGCCCTGGCCGTGCTGCTCACGCTGCTGGGCGCGGGACTGGCCGCCGCTCTGGCGGCCATCCTCATCATCGCCACGACTGCCCTGCGGCACGCCGTCGGGGGTTGAGGTCAGCTGCGACCGCGTAGCCCGAAGCGGTTGGCCGGAGTCCCGGGGCCGACCGGCAAAGGCTCGCCCGTGAGCGGATCCTCCATCAGCATCGGGGCAGCCGGCTCCTCCTCGACGAGCCGGGCCGCGGGCGCGGGGTTCGGCGCCTCGACCGGAGTCGCGGCCTCGTGGGACCCGACGACCTCGACCTTGTAGTAGGTCTTGAACTCGATCGGGACCTCTTCCATCTTGAAGAGACGGGCGTCGGTGACCTGCTCGGTGTTCCTCAGGTGCTCGACGAAACGGACGGCCTCGTCGAGAGCCTCAGCCTGGTGGTAACCGGGCTTCCCCTCGGCGGTGCGGAAGATGACCATGTGCGCCATGCCTCCTCATCGGATGGCGCTGAGGGTGCCTTGAGCGGCGTTTGGCCGACCGGTCAGTCAGGCGGAATGACGAAGACGGAGTGATACCAGAGATCCGTCAGCGTCTCGACGGCTCGGTCGATCGTGACCTCGTCGGCCGACGGCTCGTCGAGCTCGAAGTGGGTGAAGGCAAACCACTCGACCATCGATCCGAGGGCGTGAGCGGCGACGTCGGTGTCGACGGGACGCACCAAGCCCTCGGAGCCCAGCACCTTCAGATCGCGGGCGATGCGATCGACGAACGGCCGCCGCAGGTCGAGCCACATGCCTTCGATGGCGGGACTGGTGTGGAGGCCTTCGAGCAGGCAGCGCCACAAGCCCCGATGGGCCCGGAAGACCTCGAAGAAGTTCCGGGTGGACGCGGCTAGCGCCTCGCGGGGATCGCCCTCTTGGGGCTGCGTCTCGCGATACATCTCGGCCGTCACCGACGCCATCACCTTGGCAAAGGCGTCTTCCTTGTTCTTGAAGTAGAGGTAGAACGTGCCGTGCGCAGTGTTGGCCGCCTCGGTGATGGCGCCCACGGTGGTGGCCTGATAGCCACGCGTCTCGAAGACATCACGGGCGGCCACGAGCAGCTGTTCGGCCGTGGCCGCCGCCTTCTCCTTGCGCTTGCTCGCCTGATCGCTCACGTTCCGCTCCCCGCCGAGGGCCTTTGATGGCAACCGAAGACGGCACGGTAGCCGACCCCGCCCGCCGGAGGCGCCTCGCCGTGCTCGCTGGGCACGAGGGCGACGTTGGGGCGGCTCGCCGCTATCTGGGCGACGGCGACGCGGCGGTGCGAGCGGCAGCCCTGGGCGCCTTGGTTCGCAGCCACGCCCTCGCACCGGGCGAGCTCGTCGCCGGCTTGCGCGACGCCGCGCCGACGGTGCGCCGGCGGGCCGCCGAACTGGCCGCCGGGGCTCCCGACGTCGACCTCGTCTTCCTGCTCGACGACAGCGACGACTCGGTCGTCGAGATGGCGGCGTGGGCCATCGGCGAGCAGGGCCGCCCCGAGCCCGACACCATCGACCGGCTCTCGACCTTGGCCGCGACCCACGCCGACCCGCTGTGCCGCGAGGCTGCGGTCGCCGCCCTCGGGGCGTTGGGTGACGAGCGCGGCTTGGCCGCCATCCTCGCCGCCCTCGATGACAAGCCGGCCGTGCGACGACGAGCGGTCATCGCCCTGGCCCCGTTCGAAGGACCCGACGTCGACGCCGCCTTGCACCGCGCCCTCGACGACCGCGACTGGCAGGTGCGCCAAGCGGCCGAGGACCAGCTGCGAGCCGAGGGCGATTGACAGCCCTTCGACCGCGGTCAGGGCGCCGTCAGCGTTCGGACCCCATGAACATCACCTTGAGCGAGTCGAAAGACTCGAGGCACTTGCCTGCCCCGAGCACGACGCACTCGAGGGGAGCCTCGACCAGGTGCACGGGCAGCGCCGTCTCCTCGGCCAGCCGGCGGTCGAGGCCGCGCAACATGCCGCCGCCGCCAACGAGGTGGATGCCTTGGATGATGAGGTCCTGGGCCAGCTCGGGCGGCGCCTGACCGAGGCACTGCACGACCGAGTCGACGATGGCGCCCACTTGCTCCTCGATGGCCTCGCGCACTTCCTCCGGCGAGAGGATGACGGTCTTGGGAAGACCGCTCATCAGGTCGCGGCCTCGCACCTCGGCCTTGACCTCGTCGTCGGTGGGGAAGGCCGACCCGATGGCGACCTTGATCTCTTCAGCCGTGCGCTCACCAATGGCGATGCCGTACTCGCGCCGGACGAACGTCTGGATCGACGCGTCGATGTCGAAGCTGCCCACCCTGATGGCCTGCAGGGCGACGACGCCGCCCAACGAGATAACCGCCGTCTCGGTGGTGCCACCGCCCACGTCGACGACCATGTTCCCCAGTGGCTCGTGGATGGGGAGCCCGGCCCCGATGGCGGCGGCCATGGGCTGCTCGATGAGATAGGCGCCCGCTGCGCCGGCTCGACGGGCCGCTTCCTCGACGGCGCGCCGCTCGACCTCGGTGATGGCCGACGGCACGCAGATGAGCACCCGGGGCCGGTTGAAGCGAGAGATGCCGGCCCGCTCGAGGAGCAGACGGATCATGCGCTGGGTGATGTCGAAGTCGGTGATGGCACCCTTGCGAAGGGGGCGGACGGCGACGATGTAGCCCGGCGTGCGGCCGATCATCTGCCAGGCCTCGTGCCCCATGGCCAGCACGTCTTGGGTGCGGGAGTTGAGGGCGATCACCGTCGGCTCGTTGAGGACGATGCCGCGGGCGCGCGCATAGACGAGGGTGTTGGCCGTCCCCAGGTCGATGGCCAGGTCTCTAGCCAGGGCTATCACCGGGCTGGGCCGCGGCGTCCGGGTACGGAGCCTCGTGGTGCTGGTGGGGTCGCTGCGGGGCGAGGGCCTGCAGCTCGCGCGAGAAGGCGTCGATGCCCGCCTCCATCGACGTGGGCTTGCGATGCAGGAGCCAGAGCACCACCGAGCCGATGGCGCTGATGACGAGGGCGCCGCCGAGGAACAAGAGGTTGCCCATCAGCCGAGCCCGCGGGCCGACTCGAGGTGCTGGGCATCGGTGCCCCAATCGGCCCCGCCCTCCCACTCCTCGCGCTTCCAGATGGGGACCGTCGCCTTCACGGCGTCGATCCCGTAGCGAGCCGCGGCGAAGGCTGCCTCGCGGTGGGGCGCGCTCACCACGACGACGACGGCAGCGTCGGTGACCACCAGGCGGCCCACGCGGTGGAGAAGGGCGATGCGACCGGTCTCGGGCCACCGGCGACGGATCTCGGCCGCCACCTCGTTCAGACGAGGACGGGCCTGCTCGAGATAGGCCTCGTACTCGAGCCCGGTGACCCCCGTTCGCCCCTCGGCGTGGTCACGGACCGTGCCCGAGAAGAGCACCACGGCGCCGCAGCTGGGCAGCACCGCCCACTCGAGTGCGCCGTCGACAGGCAGCACGTCGGTGCTGATGTCGCACCAGTCATGCCCGGTCGGCGCAGCCTGCATCCCTTCATGCTAAAGGTCGCAGGCCG
>JAUTXA010000025.1 GCA_030838265.1 Actinomycetota bacterium
ACGACTTCAAGATGGTCAACGACAGCCTCGGGCACGGCGCGGGCGACGAGCTGCTGGTAGCGGTCGCCGCCCGGCTCAGTGCCCTCCATGGGCCAGAGGACACGGTGGCCCGGTTTGGTGGTGACGAGTTCGCCATCCTGGTCGCCGACCACGGGCCCGCTGACCTCGACCAGGTTGCCGAACGAGTCATGGTCTCCTTCCGGCAGCCCTTCGTCCTCGGCACCGACGAGGTCACGGTGCACGCCAGCATTGGCCTGGCTCTCGGTCAGGCCGAGACCGACGACGCGGGCGATCTCATTCGCAACGCCGATGTGGCGATGTACGTCGCCAAGCGCAATGGCAAGGATCGCTGCGAGGTGTTCGAGGCCTCCATGTACGAAGCCGCCCGCCGACGGCTCGAGGTGGCAGGCGAGCTGCATGGCGCCATAGGGCGAGGCGAGCTCGTCCTCCACTACCAGCCCGTCGTCGAGCTGCACAACGGCCGCATCGTCGGAGCCGAGGCCCTCGTGCGGTGGCAGCATCCGGAACGCGGCTTCCTGCCCCCCTCCGAGTTCATCCCCATCGCCGAGACCCGAGCCGTCATCATCACGCTGGGACGCTGGGTCCTCAACGCCGCCTGTCGCCAGGTCGCGGCGTGGAGACGCGAGGGCATCGTCGACCCAGAGTTCTACGTCACCGTCAACCTGTCAGCCCGCCACGTGCAGGATCCTGGCGTGGTCGACGACGTGGTCAGTGCCCTGCGGGACGCGGATCTGCCCGCCTCGGCCATCGTGATCGAGGTCACCGAGTCGACCCTCATCCACGACCTCGAGCGCACTCGCATCACCCTCGCCGAGCTCAAGCGGGTTGGGGTTCGCCTCGCCGTCGACGACTTTGGAACGGGCTACTCGTCGCTGTCGTATCTCGGCTCGTTCCCAGTCGACCTGGTGAAGATCGACAAGTCGTTCGTCGACCACGTGGCCAAGACGCCTTCGGGTGCCGCCTTGGTGCGCGCCGTCGTCGAGCTGGCTCACGGGCTCGGGCTCAAGGCCGTGGCTGAAGGAGTTGAGGAGCGCGACCAAGCCGTTGCCCTCGAAGGCCTCGGCTGCACGCTGGCCCAGGGCTACCTCTTCGCCCGTCCCTTGCCGGCCGAAGGCCTGGCCGCGGCCGTCGCCGCCGATCACGCCGTCAACGCCCCCGTCGGCGCTGCTCACCGCTGACCGGCCTACCCCAGCAGGAACCGCCCAAGGGCGGCAAAGGTGCGACCGGGCTCCTCGAGGAAGGGCTCGTGGCCTACGTCGGGGAGGACGTGGACCTCGGGGTCTCGCAGCCCCCGCTCGAGCATCTGGCCGCCGGCGACCATGACCGAGTCACGCGACCCGTACATGACGAGGACGGGGCTGGTGATGGCGGCGAGATCGGGACGGAGGTCAACTGAGCTCAGGGCCTTCATCAGCCGCTCGGAGTTGTCGTTGTCGACCGGCACCTCCGGATGGGCCGCCTTCACCTTGGCCCGCAGCTCACGACGGGGCTCCTGGGTGACGCTCATCGGCGCGTACAGCGCCTCAGTCTTCTCCTTGCTCGACTTGCGCCAGCTCCAGAGGACCAGGAACCGCAGCAACATGCCGACTCCCCTGAGGGTTCGCGCCGGGCCCAGCGCCCGCAGCGTCGGAAGCGCCATCGGTCCGGTGGCACCGCAGGGCGTCACGCCAACGAGGGCCAGCCGGCTGCACGCGTCGGGATGGCGACGGACGAACTCGAGGGCGATGAACCCGCCCATCGAATGGGCGAGCACGGCGACCTGGTCGTGGCCCAGGTGCTGGCGCAGCTCGTCGAGGTCGTCGGCCAGCCGGTCGAACCGGTACGTCTCGGGGTTGGCCGTCGATGATTGGCCGCTCCCCCGGTAGTCGTGGAACACGAGCCGGCAGGAGGACTCGAGCGGCTGCAGGTCGGCGATGAGCGTGTCGCAGATGTTGTTAGGCCCGCCCTGGCACACGAACACCACCGGCCCCTCGCCGCGCTGCTCGTAGCGAATCTCCACGCCGTCCGAAGTTGTGAACGTCGGCATCGACGGTTCTGACGACGGCGGTCTAGCCGACCGAGCCTTCCATCTGGAGCTCGATCAGGCGGCTCCACTCGACGGCGTACTCCATGGGCAGGGTGCGGGTCACCGGCTCGATGAAGCCGTTGACGATCATGCCCATGGCCTGCTCCTCGGAGAGGCCGCGGCTCATCAGGTAGAAGAGCTGTTCGTCGCCCACCTTCGAGACGGTGGCCTCATGGCCGATCTGAGCGTCGCGCTCGCCGACCTCCATGTAGGGGAAGGTGTCGGACTGGCTGTGGTCGTCGAGCAGCAGGGCGTCGCAACGCACGAAGCTCTTCGAGCCGGTGGCCCCCTCGTCGACATGCACGAGGCCGCGGTACGACGTGCGACCCCCGTCCTTCGAGATCGACTTCGAGATGATCGTCGACGTCGTCTCCGGCGCGGCATGGACCATCTTGGCCCCCGCGTCCTGATGCTGGCCGGCTCCGGCATAGGCCACCGAGAGGACCTCACCCGAGGCCTTGGGACCCATGAGGTAGACGGACGGGTACTTCATCGTGAGGCGGCTGTTGTGGACGATGAATCCCTCGGACACGAAATTGCCGGTGCCCTCAACCTCGATGTCCCACGTGGGCGCGACGACCTTGGTGTCGCTGACGTCGACCTTGCGGATCTCCACCGTCTCGGGCAGCACGATGTTGGACCGCCCGACCTTACGGAACCACTTCAGCGACGGAGGCGTGGCGGCCAAAGCCGCGGTGCGCAACTGGGGACTGACATGGTCGAGCAGACGGGCGTCGGCGGGGAACTCGATGCGATGGCTCCCACGAGCCGTCACCTCATTGCCAACCACGGTCACCCTGCGCTCACCGTCGAACTCACTATGAAGGCGAGCCGGGATGCCGAGCGAGGTCAGCACACGGCCCAGATCTTCGAGCAGCTCGCGATTCACCGACTTGACGTTGAAGCAGCGTCGTCCACGCGGGAAGCAACCGTCGGAGTCGAGGTAGCCGGCCACGAACGCCAGGCGCTGCGACTCAGGCAGGTCGAGGACCCACAACGGCATGCGCTTCGTATGAGCGCTGCCGGTGAACCCGTTGCCCTCGATGAGGTCGGCCAACTCGACGCTGGCCCACCGGACTGTGACGCCGTCGGCGCGCTCTGACGCGTCGGCGCCCGGCATGACCGCGGCCATGACGGCGGACAGCCGCGCCCGAGCCCGGTCGTTGGTAGGAACCGAGAACGTGACGCGGGCCCAACGCGTGCCGCCGTTCTTCGCCGGCTGGCGCTCGATCGACCCATCGCCCACGAAGAGGCCGAAGAGCCACATCAGGTCGTCGGTCGTCTCCTCCGGCACATCCAGGCGCGAGGTACGCGACCGTATTGACTCGAAACCGTCGGCGTACTGGTTGGAGCCGAGGAATCGGGTGACGGTCTCGGGCTGCACAAGCTTGTGCGGCGAGCCGTAGTCGATCGAGGTTCGCGGCACGATGGCCTCGCTGACCTGATCGGCGCGGACATAGCCGAGGGCGTAGCGGCCGAGCTTCTTGGCCCGATCGCGGTCGTAGGTGTACGAGAAGAACGGGTGGTTGTCGGTGACCCGCAGGCGGCGCTCCCCCGTCCGTACCTCTCGCACGGGCTGGTGACCCGAGAATCGAGTGGCGGTGACCGTGCGGAAGCAGAGCTCACCAGCGGCCTCGTCAAAGGACAGGACCTGGTCGCCGGGGGTCACCAGCTCGATCGCCTTTGTTCCACCGGGCGTCGTCACGGTCGAGCCCTCAGCGAGGCAGCCGATGTTGCCGTCGATCCATTCGACGTGGGCCTCGGTCTCGGCGCGGGCGCGCTTGGTGACGAGGTTGTAGACGTTCGGCGACCAGTTCTGGATGGTCGTGTAAGTGATGCGACTGCCGGGCAGCGCCACCAGCTCGACCACGGCGGAATGCAACGAGTCGGAGCTGTAGACCGGCGCCGAGCAACCCTCGATGTAGTGAACCTGCGAACCCTCGTCGGCGATGATCAGCGTCCGCTCGAACTGGCCCGCATTCTCGGAGTTGATGCGGAAGTAGGCCTGCAGCGGCATATCGACCTTCACGCCCGGGGGGACGTAGATAAAAGACCCCCCACTCCAGACTGCAGAGTTCAAAGCCGCGAACTTGTTGTCGCCAGGCGGAATGATCTTGCCGAAGAAGCGGCGGACGATGTCGGGGTTCTCGCGGACCGCCGTGTCCATGTCGGAGAACAGGATCCCCTGGGCCTCGAGGTCCTCGCGGTTCTTGTGGTACACGACTTCCGACTCGTACTGCGCGGTGACGCCGGCGAGGTACTTGCGCTCGGCCTCGGGGATGCCGAGCTTCTCGTAGGTCGCCTTCATCTGCTCGGGAAGGGCGTCCCACTCGTCGACCTGCTCGCCCGCGGGCTTCAGGTAATAGAAGATGTCCTCGAAGCGCAGGTCGGGCATGTTCACCGCGAACCAGGGCTTCATGGGCATGCGCTCGAAGTGGCGATAGGCCTTGAGTCGGAAGTTGGTCATCCACTCCGGCTCGCCCTTCCACCACGAGATCTCGCGCACCACTGCCTCGCTGATGCCCTTCTTGGGCGTGAAGGCGTAGTCGACGGTGTCGCTCCAGCCGAGCTTGTAGCGGCCGAGGTCGAGTTCCTGAGTGGACATGGAGACAGCTCCTGAGGGGAGAGATCGGGGGAATTTCTCCTACGTAGATAGTAACAACCTGCCTGTGACAACTCATCCCGTCCCAGGCACGGACTGAAGATTCTCCCCCGATCTGCCGATACTCAGGCGTGTAGTGGCGTTAGCGCCGGGTGAACGGGGGTAAGGAGAACCCGCGTCACCGTTGGCGGCGAGCGGCGTCTGTCTAGGTACGGGAACAGGTCATGCCATCCATAGGTTGGACTAGAGCCGTAGAATCTCGTAGGAGCCCATGATGCAGAACACCGCCAAGACCTACATCACCGAGTGGCGCAGCCAGACCGAGGGCAAGACGCTCTTCAGCGCCAACGAGGTCCAGTCGCGGCTGTTCGACCTCTGGGGCGAGCTGGGCGACGAGCCGGTCCGGGTCGAAGTCGAGCGCTGGCTCACCCTCACCGTGCAGCGTGAGCTGTTCTCCGACGCCGAGATCCGCGAGTTCCTCGACGGTCTCGACGGCGAGCTCTCCTCCACCGGCGCCTGATCATCCCGCAACCTTCGGGTTGCACGAGTCATCGCCCACCGACCAGTATCTGCGTCCATGCGCGTGCTCCTGCTGGGCGGGACGAGGTACATCGGCAAGCGGGCGGTCAACGCCTTGATCGCTCACGGCCACCAGGTCGCGGTCTGCCACCGGGGTGACACCGAGCCCGACGACCTTCCGGCCGACGTTCACCACCTCCATTTCGACCGCAAGGACTTGGCCGATCACCGGGACGAGATCAGCCGGTGGAGTCCCGACGCCGTCGTCGACTGCTTGGCCATGACGCCGGACGATGCGGACGGAGCGCTGGCCGCGATCCCCCCCGGCATCCGCACGGTCGTCCTCAGCAGCCAGGACGTCTACCGCGCCTTCGGGTCGATCAACGACGCCGCCATCACCGACGAGATCCCGGTGGACGAGACGTCACCGGTACGGACCGAGCGCTTCTACTACCGAGGGGTCATGCCGGGCGGCGACGACTACTCGAAGCTCGAGGTCGAGGACCGGTTCCTGGCCCGGGGGGGCATCTCACTACGACTCCCCATGGTCTACGGCGAGGGGGACGGGCAGCGCCGCGAGGAGTTCATCCTCCGCCGGGTGCGGGCCGGCCGAGACCGCATCCCCACCGGCGCGGGCAGCGGTCTTCTCCCCCGCGGCTACGTGGGTGATGTCGCCGAGGTCATCGTGAAGGCGGTCGAAGTCGACGGCATCGAGGGCGAGATCTTCAACGTGTGTGAGACGCGCAGCGCGCCCATGGGGCTGTGGGCCAAGCAGATCCTCGATGCCGCCGGGTCGACGGCCGGGCTGGTCCGCGTCCCCGATGACGAGTTGCCCCCGGACCTCGGCATTCTCGGCGCCATCCCCCAGCCTTTCGTGGCCAGCAACGAGAAGGCGCGCACCCGACTCGGCTGGACCGACGGCGACGCCCTCGCCGCCCTCAAGGCATCGGTGACGTGGCACCTCGAGCACCCGCCGCAGTACCCCGAAGGCGCCGACCCGGGGTTCGACGCCGACGACGCTGCCCTGGCCAAGGCCGACGAGGCCACCGCCGCGGAGTAGCGGTTTGGCGGCCGGAGGACTGGGCGCGACAGGCTGCACGCATGACTGACACGCCCTGGCAGGGTGACGCCTCGTCCCTCGTCGACGCCTTCCGATCGGGCGAGCGCTCGCCGGTCGAAGAGCTCGACGCCACCCTGGCCGCGATCGAGGCGTCCGATCTCAACTGCTTCTCGTACCTCGACGCCGACGCGGCGCGGGCCAAGGCCAAGAAGGCCAACGTCAAGAAGCCCTTTGGCGGTGTGCCCACTGGCATCAAGGAGCTCGAGCCGGTCAAGGGCTGGCCGTTCACCGAGGCGTCGCTCGTCTTCAAGGACCGCATCGCCGACCGCACCGCCCACGCCGTCGAGCGACTCGTCGACCAGGGCGGGGCCATCCCGATCGGCCAGACCACGGCCAGCGAGTTCGGCGGCCTCAACGTCAGCATCACCAAGATCAACGGCGTCACCCACAACCCGTGGCAGCAGGGACGGACGGTGGGTGGCTCCTCGGGCGGCAGCGCGGCGGCGGTGGCGGGCGGTTTGGTCAGCCTGGCTACGGGCGGCGACGGCGGCGGGTCCATCCGCATCCCCGCCGGCTACACCGGCCTGCTCGGCATGAAGGGCACCTTCGGCCGCATCCCTCGCAGCCCGCATGCCTACATGCGACCGAACACAGTTGTCACCGGGAACCTGTCGCGCTCGGTGACGGACGCGGCCCGCTACTACGACGTCTGCGCCGGCGTGCACCAGTGGGACCCGACCAGCCTCCCCTCACCCGGAAAGTGGGAGGCCAGCCTCGGCACCCACACCCTCAAGGGCCGCAAGGTCGCCATCGTCCCCGACCTCGGCGGCGTCACCCTCGAGCCCGGCGTCGAGGAGCGCATCCGTGACGAGGCCAAGGCCCTCATCGAGGACGCGGGGCTCGTCGAGGTCGACCTCGATGTCCGTCCGCCGAATCTGGCCGCCACCTGGATGCTCGGCAACCTGGCCACCCTCCTCGCCGACCTCGGCAACGCCTGGCCCCACCAGGCCGGCGACCTGACCGAGGAGCTGGCCATCGGCCTCCGCCTCTCGGAGTCGCTCTACAACCTGCACACGGCGGCGGCGGCTGAGGCCAAGCGCATCCAGGCCAACGAGGTCATGGGCTCCGCCTTCCAAGAGGTCGACTTCATCATCGCCGCCACCAATCCTGGTCCCGCCTTCTCGGCCGACGCCGCCATGAGCAGCGATGCCGGCAGCTTCGTCACGTGGGCCAAGTCGAGCGAGATCGCCAGCCTGGCCTTCCGGGGCGTGCTCCTCGGCGCTCGGTTGGCGACGGCTGTCGTCCCGAAGCTGCCCCCCGTCCTGCTCGACACCGTCAGCGGCGCCTTCCCCGACCTCATCAACATGGGGGCGCTCACGATCATCTCGAACCTCTACGGCAACCCGGCGGTGTCGATTCCGGCGGGGACGGTCGGGGGCCTCCCGGTCGGCATGCAGGTGCTGGGGCGCCACCACGAGGACGCCCTCCTGTTCGACGTCGCCCTCACCGTCGAGCGCGAGCGCCCGTGGCCCCTGGTCGCCCCGCAGGACACCTCGGTCGGGGCCACGGCGAGCTAGCCGGCGGCGGCCAGACCCCCGGCCCACGAGGCATAGAGAGCGGCGTAGCGGCCGCCCCTGGTCAACAGCTCGTCATGGGTGCCGATCTCGGCGATGCCACCGGCGTCGACGACCGCGATGCGGTCGGCCCGCTCGGCTGTCGACAGGCGGTGGGCGATGACGATGACCGTGCGGCCCTCCATCAGGGCCACCATGGCCGCCTCGACGTCGGCCTCCGTCCCCGGGTCGAGGGACGACGTGGCCTCGTCGAGGACCAGCACGTCGGGGTCGGCGAGGGCGGCGCGAGCCAGCGACACCAGTTGGCGCTCGCCCGCCGAGAGCCGTGAGCCCCGCTCGCGCACCTCGGTAGCCAAGCCCTCAGGCAGCGCGGTGAAGCGGGCCTCCATCCCCAGCTTGGCCAGGGCCTGCCGGACCTCGTCGTCGGTGGCCCCCGCCTTGGCGATGCGCACGTTGTCGAGAATCGACCCGTGGAACAGGTACCCCTCCTGGGGGACGACGGTGATGCGTTGGCGCAGCGTTCCCAACGTGGCATCGCGCAGATCGACGCCGGCGTAGACGATTGCGCCGTCGGTCGGGTCATAGAGGCGAGCCAAGAGCTTGGCCAAGGTGGACTTGCCTGCACCCGTCGGGCCGACCAGGGCCAGACGCTCGCCGTTGGCGACGACCAGATCGACAGCCTCGAGGACCCGCGGCCCGCTGCCGTAGGCAAAGGTCACACCCCGCGCTTCGAGGCTTCCATGACGGGGCATGTCGACGGCACCGGGGCGCTCCCGCAGGTCGGATCGGGTATCGAGCAGCCCGAACAGCTTGGCCAGGGCGGCCCCGGCCGACTGGAGCAGGTTGAACAGCTGACTGAGCTGCTGGATGGGCTCGAACAGGTTGGCCAGGTAGAGGACGAAGGCGGCCACCGTGCCCACGCTGACCGAGTCTTGGTGGACGAGGACGCCGCCCACGCCGACGACCACCGCAGTGGTGGCGATGCCAGCCACCTCGATCACCGGGAAGTACAGGGCCGAGATCTTGATGGCGTGCATGTAGGCGTCGAGCTGGCTCCGGTTGTGGCGATCGAAGCGACGCTGCTGGATCTCCTCGCGCCCGAAGGCCTGGATGATGCGGACCCCCGACAAACCCTCTTGCAGCGTCGAGAGGGTCTGACCGATGGTGTCGCGCACGACCAGGTAGGCCCGGTTCGAGCTGCGCTGGAACCACACGCTGGCCACGATCACGATGGGCAGCGAGACCAGGCAGGCGGCTGACAGCAACGGCGACATCGAGACGAGGACCACGACCGACAGGACCACCAGCAGCCCGTTGTTGATGAACATGACCAAGCCCTGCTGAACGACCTCCTCGAGCGAGTCGATGTCGGAGGTCATACGCGAGACGAGCTTGCCGGTCTGCTCGGTGTCGAAGAACGTCATCGACTGGCCCTGGATGTGATGGAACACCCGGACCCGCAGGTCGCGCAGGAACTTCTCCCCCACCCGCGTCACCATCAGGATCTGAATGCGGGAAAGGATCAGGGCGGCGACCGCCACGAAGAGAAAGGCGATGGCGGCCCGGTCGAGAGCGGCGCCGTCCGGATGCTTGGGATCGAGCCCGTGGTCGATGCCATAGCGAACCAGGGCGGGCCCGGCGAGGATGGCCAGCGTCGACAGCACCATCACCACGCCGGCCACGATCACCTCGCGGCGGTAAGGGCGCAGCATGCGCAGAGCCCGGCGCATGACCCGGCGGGCCTCGGCCGCAGTGAGCTTCTCCTCGTCGTCGACGGCTGCGCCGGCGCCCCACCAACCGCCCCCGCCCATCAGACGTCGTCTCCCAGGCGGGCCAGCTCGTCCGCTTCCTCGGCTTGGGCCAGCACCTGCCGGTAGCGCTCGCTGGTCAACAACAGCTCCTCATGCGTCCCCTCGGCCACGATGCGGCCCTCATCGAGGAGCACGACCCGGTCGGCGAGAGCGATGGTTGCGGGTCGATGGGCGATGACGATCGTCGTTCGGCCTTCCATCACGGTGGCCAGGGCATCGCGGATCTCGTGCTCCTTGGTGGGGTCCACCGACGAAGTGGCGTCGTCGAGGATGAGGACGCGGGGGTTGGCCAGGATGGCGCGGGCCAGGGCGATGCGCTGGCGCTGGCCGCCCGACAGCGAGAAGCCCCGCTCGCCCAGCGGCGTCTCGTAGCCATCGGGTAGCGCGGCGATGAAGTCATGAGCGCCCGAGAGGCGAGCCGCTCGCTCGACCTCGTCGGTTGAGGCCTCCGGGTCGGCAAAGGCGATGTTGGCCCGAATCGAGTCACTGAACAGGAACGTGTCCTCGAACACGATCCCGACGGCCCGCCGCAGCTCGCGCACCTTCAGGTCGCGGACGTCCGCCCCGTCGACGAGGACCCGTCCGCCGTCGACGTCGTAGAAGCGGGGGATGAGGCGGGCCACGGTGGTCTTGCCGCACCCGGTCGAGCCGACGAGGGCGACCGCCTCGCCGGCCCGGGCGGTGAAGTCCAGCCCGCCCAGGACGGGATGATCGGTGGCGATCCCGTAGGCGAAGGTCACGCCCTCGAAGCGCACCTCCCCGTTCCCCTCGGGCATGGGCTGCGCATCGGGCCGGTCGACGATCTCCGGCGCGGTCATCAAGATCTCCTCGACGCGCTGGGCGGCGGCCACCGCCCGCTGGGTCTGGGCGATGAGCGTCCCCAACAGCCGGAGCGGGAAGATCAGCATCACCACGTAGGAGTTGAAGGCCACGAGCTGGCCGATGCTGAGGTGGTGGTCGAGCACCTGGTGGCCGCCGTACCAGAGGACGGCGACGAGCCCTAAGGCGGGAAGGAAGTCGATGACCGGGATGAAGGTGGCCCGCACCCGCGCCAAGGCGACGGCTCGCTCGTAGACCCGGCCGGCCCGCCGCTTCAGCTCGGCCTCCTGGATGGGCTCGGCCCCGAACCCCTTGATCACCCGGATGCCGGTGACGCTCTCCTCGACGGTGATGGCGACCGTGGCCAGCTCCTGCTGAAGCGTCATGGACACCGGGGTGGACCGCACTCGAGAACTTCTTGGCCGCCACGTTGACGAAGGGCAGGGCGCCGAGAGCCAGAAGGGCGAGCCCGGCGTTGGTCGAGAAGAGGATCACGGCGACGGCAGTGACCGTCATGGCGTTGGAGACGGTGATGGGAATGAGGACAGCGAAGCCCTGGATCTGCTGCAGGTCGGTGGCGGCCCGGGACATGAGCTGACCGGTCTGGGCCCGGTCGTGGAAGGCGAAGTGGAGTCGCTGGAGATGGGCGAACAGACGGCCCCGCAGCTCGGTCTCGGTGCGCAGGGCGATGCCGAAGGCCAGGTACCGGCGGATGCCCGTCGCCGCGGCCGAGACGAAGCCGACGGCGACGATGATGAGCGACCACTTGAGCAGGGCGCCTTGGCGCGGGTGGATGATCCCTCGATCGATCGCCAGCTGGGCCAGCTTCGGCACCGTGACCTTGGCGGCCGTCCAGACCAGACCGGCCACGACGCCTCCGAGGACGCCCTTCCAATGCGGCCGAAGCGCCTCACGGAGCAGCCCCCACCCGCTCGGAACAGGCTCGAGGGGGAGGGTCACGGCCGCTCAGCCTAGTTGACCGCCCGGTCAATTCGCCCTTGGTTTCCCGCCTACAGGTGGCCTCGCGGCATGCCGAAGGAACTAGTGATTAGTGACCACGAAGGGATCTGGTATCAGTGCGGCTGGAGGAGCTCACACTTCGAATCGGCGGCGACGACGTGCGCATGAGGTTTCATGACCGCCTAACCGTCGTCAGCGGCATCGCCGGGCCTGAGCGGCGGGAGCTCGTCGACTTTCTGGTCGGCGCCCTCACTGGCTCCAGCGCGCTCGCCACCGAGCTGACCTACGTCGACGGCGTGGGCAGCCTCGTGCGCGCCGTGGCCGACGGACGAGGTGGCATCGAGCATCTCTTCGAGGACGGCAACCTCGCCCCCGACCTGGTCGCCGCTCTCGGCCTCGACCCGGCCGGGTTCCGCCGCCTCATCTCCCTGCGCGCCGCCGACATCGGCATCCTCCCCACCGCCGTCGGCGTCAAGGAGCCGCGCGAGCTGGCCGAGGCCCGCGTCGCCCTGGCGACCCTGAACGAAGAGCTGGCCACCGCCAGCTCGGCCCGCCAGACGGCCGAAGCCCTGCGCGTCGAGCTGGCCGACATCGACGAGAAGCTCCGAGTCATCAACGAGGGCGAGTCCAAGCGCCGCTTCGCTCGCCTCCTCATCGAGCTCGAGAAGGTCCGGGCCGAAGCCGCCGCCATCCAAGGCGGCAGCGAGAGCGCCGCCACCGACGAGCGACTGGTGGCCGCCGCCCAGGATGTGCGCAGTGTCGGCACCATGTGGCGGGACGCCAGCATGCGCCTCACCGAGGCCGCGACGCTCTTCGGTAGCGCTACCCGGCTCGATCCCCGCGCCCTGGCCGAGGCCCTCGAGGCTCCCGACGAGATCCCCGCTGAGCTCGACAACCTGGTCGGCACCTACGAGCTGGCGAAGGACCGGGTCACCGACCTGGCGGGCCGCCTTCAGTCTCAGGCCGCCGCCCATCTGCCCGAGCCGTCGTCGCCCATCGTCATCCGCCTCGCTCGCTCCGATCAGGATCGGGTGTGGGCCATCGCCCAGCTCGCCATCGACACCGGCCTCAACCTCGAGCAGGTCTCGCTGTCGTTGGGCGGGCTCGACGCCGAGGGCCTGGCGCCGTCGATCGTGGGGCAGCTCGAGCAGGCCCACACCGACGTCGAGCGGGCCGAGCAGCAGGTCGAGAAGCGAAAGGTCAAGGGTGTGGCCGCCGCCACCGGCGGGCTCATCCTGGCCGCCGGCGCCGTGGTCGCCCTCCCCGTAGCCGCCCCCCTCGGCGTGGCCGGTGCCGTTGGTGCCGCGGCGTGGTCGATGGTCTCTCCCCGCCGCCGCCTGGCCCAGGCCAAGGGACGCGAGGAAGACGCCTTGGTCAAGGCCGGCGTCCCGTCGTGGCTCTCGTTCCAGATGCGTCGCATCGACGCCACCATCGATCACAGTCAGCGCGAGGCCCTCGAGATCGCCGCCCTCGAGCACCGCCAGGCTCTGGCTGCTTGGGGTCGCATCGCCGGCGACCTGGCCCCCGACGCCGCCCTCGATCTCGAGGACGAGATCCGGGCCTACGCCGCCGCCCTCCACGACGTCGACGGCACCGCATCCGAGATCGAGGCCCTGCGCCGCCAGCTCGAGACCGATGCCGAGCCCGCCCTCGAGGCGGCCCGGCGGTCGCTGTTGCAAGCCTGCAAGGCGTTCGGGATCGACGACGCCGACCTGGCGTCGAGCATGGTCCGCCACCAAGCGGGCCAGGCCACCCAGGCCAGACGCCAGCAGGTGCTCGAGGAGGTCGAGGAAGAGACCCGAATCCTCGGTCAGAAGCTCGAGGCCCGACTGGCCGAGCTGGGCTTCGACGACGGCGACCTGGCCGCCCGCCTCGGCGGCTTCGAGTGGGCCTTCACCACCGCCAACGAGCGGGTCCGGGCCCGCACCGCGGCTCGCCCCGGCGACGTGGTCGCCTCCGAGCTGGCCCGCCTCGAGGAGAAGGTTCGCCTCGAGTCCCGCCCCGAGTGGAGCCACCACCAGATCACCCCGGCCGATGCCGAGGAGCCCGACGTCAACCGCCTTCGCCGGCGCCAGCTCGAGGCGGCGGCCGCCTACGCCGCGGCCGAGCGCATCGTGCCCGACGTCGAGCGCCTCACCGACCGCCGCAACGCCCTCGAGCGCCGCGTCGCCGTCCTCGAAGGCTCACTTGCCCGCGAGCAGGTCAGCACCCCCATCGAGGTGAGCGACGTCGAGCCCCACTTCCTCGCCCGCCTGGCCCAGGTGCGCCGCCCCGGGCCCCACGACGAGACGCTGTTCCTCATGCTCGACGAGCCCTTCGTGCAGCTGCCGGCCGACCGCAAGTGGGCCGTCATGGACATGGTCGAGCGCCTCGGCCAGCAGGTGCAGATGCTCTACCTCACAGACGACCCCGACGTCGTCACCTGGGCCCGCAGGCGGGTCATGAGCGGGTCGATCACCCTGCTCGAGCCCGTCGCCGAGTCCGTCTGACGCACCGGACGAATCGGACGTGCGCCGAGTGGGCGTTCGGTGTGAGCATGAGGGATGCCCAATGACGAGCAGCCCCCTTTCGCCACCCGCAAGCCCACCGTCCTGAGCCACCGCGGCGACGACCGCGTCGACGACTGGTACTGGCTGCGGGAGAAGACCGACCCCGAGGTCATCAAGTACCTAGAGGACGAGAACGCCTACACCAAGGCCGTCACCGCCCACACCGACGCCCTGCAGGACGAGCTCTTCGAGGAGATCAAGTCCCGCATCCTCGAGACCGACCTGTCGGCGCCTGTCCCCTGGGGCGAGTGGATGTACTACTCCCGCACCGAGGAGGGCCAGCAGTACGGGATCTTCTGCCGCAAGCCCAAGGGCGACACAGCAGGCGATGACGGCGCCGAGCAGATCCTGCTCGACCAGAACGTCCTGGCCGCCGGGCACGACTACTTCGCGGTCGGGGTCCAAGCCATCAGCCCCGAGCACGACCGGCTGGCCTACGCCACCGACACCAACGGCTCCGAGAAGTACGAGCTGCACTTCCGTGACCTGACGACCGGCGAGGACCACGACGACGTCATCGCCGACGTGTACTACGGCCAGGCCTGGGCCAGCGACAACCGGACCTTCTTCTACGTCCGTCCCGACCACGCTATGCGGCCCTACCAGGTGTGGCGCCACACCCTCGGCACGCCGACCACCGACGACGCCCTCGTCTACCAAGAAGACGACGAGCGCTTCTTCCTCGGTGTCAGCCGCTCGCGCAGCGGTGCCTTCATCCTGTTGACGTCGAACAGCAAGATGACGACCGAGATCCGCTTCCTGCCCGCCGATCAGCCCGGCGCCGAGCCGACCGTCGTGCACCCGAAGGAACAGGGGCTCGAGTACGACGTCGAGGACCACATCGATCGCTTCTTCATCGTCACCAACGCCGATGGGGCCGAGAACTTCAAGCTCATGGAGGCTCCCGTGACGAGCCCGGGCCGAGCCTCGTGGACCGAGGTCATCGCCCACCGGCCCGAGGTGAAGCTCGACGGCATCGATGTGTTCGCCGACCACATCGCCCTCTATGAGCGGACCGAGGGCCTGCGCCGCATCGCCATCCGCAGTGTCGGCGGGGGCGAGACCCACGTCATCGAGCAGCCCGAGACGGTGTACACCGCGTCCGGCGGCTCCAACCTCGAGTTCGAGACCTCGACCCTGCGCTACGGCTACACGTCCCTCGTGACGCCCTCTTCGGTCTACGACTACGACGTCAACTCCAGGGAGCGGACCCTGATCAAGCAGCAGCCCGTCCTCGGCGACTTCAGCCCCGAGCACTACGACAGCGAGCGGGTGTGGGCCAAGGCCGAGGACGGCGAGATGGTGCCGATCTCGCTGCTCTACAAGAAGGGGCTGAAGCAGGATGGGACGGCGCCCTGCCTCCTCTACGGCTACGGCTCGTACGAGATCAGCATCGACCCTTCGTTCTCGTCGGTGCGCCTCAGCCTGGTCGATCGTGGCTTCGTGTTCGCCATCGCCCACATCAGGGGCGGCGGCGAGATGGGCCGGCAGTGGTACGAGAACGGCAAGTTCCTCAAGAAGGTCAACACCTTCACCGACTTCATCGCCTGCGCCGAGCACTTGGTGAGCGAGGGATACACCTCCCCCGACCGCCTGGTGGCGCGGGGCGGCAGCGCCGGCGGGCTGCTGATGGGCGCGGTGACCAACCGGCGCGCCGACCTCTTCCGGGCCGTCGTCGCCGAGGTGCCTTTCGTCGACTGCCTCACGACGATGCTTGATTCGAGCCTGCCCCTCACCATCCCGGAGTACGAGGAGTGGGGCAACCCCGAGGCCGACGGCGAGACCTATGAGTACATGAAGTCGTATTCGCCCTACGACAACGTCGAGATCAGGGACTACCCGTGGATGCTGGTGACGGCGGGTCTCAACGATCCCCGCGTGTCGTACTGGGAGCCGGCCAAGTGGGTGGCCAAGCTGCGCGCCACCAAGACCGATGACAACCCGCTGCTCCTCAAGACCGAGATGGGCGCCGGCCACGGCGGCCCGTCCGGCCGCTACGACGCGTGGAAAGACGAAGCCTTCGTCTACGCCTTCATGCTCGAGGCGGTGGGGCTGACCTAGGCGAGCTCGGTCGTCACCGCACTGCGGAGGTCGAGAACCTCGGCCTCGGCGGCGTGGATCACCTCGAGGATCTCGTCACCGATGAGCTCGTCCCGTTCGAGGAGGGCATCGCGCAAGGCCTCGACGATGTGACGGTTCTCGGTGAGGAGACGCACGGCATCGTCCTTGGCCGACTCGAGGATGGCCTCGAGCTTGGCCTTGGTCTCTTCGCTGCTGAGGACCTTGGCCACGATGTTGGCGCCCGGAGGACCTCCGGCGGCATCGAGTGACACCAACGACCCGGCCATCCCGAGCGAGCCGACCATCTGGGCCGCGGCCAGGGTGGCCGCTTGCAGATCGCCGGACGGGCCGGTGGTGATCTCACCGAAGAAGACGGTCTCGGCCGCCAGGCCACCCATGCTGATGCGAATGAGGGCTTCGATCTCGCTCTGGCTCGAGGTGAAGCGCTCCTCGAGGTCGGTGTGGGCCAGCAGCCCGAGGGCGTCGCCCCGCTTGATGACCGACAGGACCTCGAGCTTGCGGGCCTTGCCGACGAGGTGGGCGATGGTGGCGTGGCCCGCCTCGTGGGTGGCGATGGTGCGCAGCTCGGCCTCGGTGTACTCGACGGGTTGCTTCAGGCCGAGCTCCTCGGTCATGCGCGCCTGCTGGAGGTCGGCCCACGAGAGGCAGTCGCCGCCGCGGCGCAGGGCCCAGACAAGCGCCTCGTCGAGCAGGTGCTCGAGCATGACGGGCGAGTAGCCCAGCGTCATTGCGGCCAGGGCGTCGCGCTTGGCCGGCTCGTCGAGCTCGGCGTCGTGCGCCTTCTTGCCCAGGTAGTAGTCGATGATCTCCCGGCGGCCGGAGCGGCTGGGCAGGCCGAAGTAGATGGCCCGGTCGAAGCGGCCCGGTCGGAGCAGGGCGGGGTCGAGGTCGTCGGCCCGGTTGGTGGCGCCGATGACGAGGATGTTGGCCGGGACGGCCTTGGCCTTGCGCAGCTGCTTGTGGGCCGGCAGCCACCGGTTGACCATGTCGATGAGCTTGCCCTGGGTCTTGGCCAGCCGGGTGGGCTCGTCGAAGGACTGCAGCTGGATGAGCAGCTCGTTGACGACCCCGCTGATCCCTTCGCGCTGGGTGCCGCCGCCCATCCCGCTGCGCGCCGCGCCGATGGCGTCGATCTCCTCGATGAAGCCGATGGCGCCGCCCTCTTGGCGGGCCGCCTCGCGGAGAGCCTTGAAGTAGGAGCGGATCTTCCGGTTGGTCTGGCCGTAATACATCGACTGGAAGGCCGAGGACGAGACGAAGAGGAAGGGCACGCCCGCCTCGCGGGCCATGGCCCTGGCCATGTACGTCTTCCCGGTGCCGGGCGGGCCTTCGAAGAGGAGAGCCCGGCGCGGGGTGCCACCCATTTGGTCGCGGAAGGTCTTGTGGGCCAGGAAGAGGTTGAGGGACTTCACGACCTCGTCGACGACGATGCCGGCGCCCTTCACGTCGTCGAGCGACGTCTCGATCTCACTCGGGCGATAGAGCACGTGGGGCGACTTCCCCATGCCGAGCGCGGGGAGGAGGATCGCCGAGCCGAGGAGCACGATCAGCACCAACGCCGGCAGATAGGGCATGAGCTCGGCGGAGATGTGCGGGGGTCCCCAGGTGATGGTGCCGCCCGAGATCATCCGCAGCCACAGCCACGCCACCAACGGGCTGAGCAGGATGGCCATTCGGGCCAGCCGCCGACGCCGGGCTCGCTCGCGGTAGACGGCGACGTCGACCGCGGCCGTCCGCAGGACGGTTGCCTGGCCTAGGGACTGCAGCTCCATCGACATGCTCCGATCGTTACCCACCACTCTCCGTGGTTATCTCAAGATTGCACAGGCAGCAAGGCATTCCTGCCCGGGTTCGCAAGTACTTCGTCGGTGAGGCCGGGCATAGGGGACGGCCGGTCAGAAACCGGGCTCAGCTGCGGCCCTAACCTGCATCGCATGGCGAGAAACGTCCCCCGGCCCTTCGCCTTCTCGTGGGGGTCGGGGCAGATCATCGAGGAAGCCGCGATCGAGGCGGAATGGTCGAATCCTGCGATCCAGCTGCTCCGCTACGAGGGCGGCGACCACGACGGAATGGAGTCGATCCGGTTCTGCCACTTCTCCGACCGCGGGGGCTTCCAACGCAGCCCGATGATGATGGGCGCCGCCGATGTCGCCGCCATGCGCGAGGCCCTGCAATCGACGCCCCGCCTGCGATCACTGCTCGCCGACCTGGTGAAAGACTGACGTGGTCGAGCGCGTCGACCCCGCGTTTGGACTAGGCGACCGCGAGATGCTCGAGTCCTGGCTCGAGTTCCATCGGGCCACGCTGTTGATGAAGTGCGCGGGTCTGTCTCGAGACCAACTCGCCACCCGGTCGGTGCCGCCTTCGTCGCTCAGCCTGCTCGGCCTCGTACGCCACATGGCCGATGTGGAGCGCAACTGGTTCCGGCGCGTCCTCGCCGGGGAGCCTGCGCCGGGGATCTACTGGTCCGACGACAACGAGGACGGCGACTTCAACGACATCGACGCAGCCGACGACGCCGAGGCCTTCGCCACGTTGGCCAACGAGTGCGACCACGCCCGCTCGGTGGCCGCCGAGTTCGGGTCGTTGGACGATGTCGGCACAGGGCTGCGCCAGGGAGAGCCGGTCTCGCTGCGGTGGATCTACGTCCACATGATCGAGGAGTACGCCCGCCACAACGGCCACGCCGACCTGCTGCGCGAGCGCATCGACGGCGTCACCGGCGACTAGAGAACGCCGGCCATAGTCCGAAGCCGCAGGATCTCAGGGGCGGGACGGGCGGGACGGGCGGGAATCCTGACCCGGTGAGTCGGGTTTAGGATGGTGAGATGAGCACGCCGAAGCCGATCGACCCGCGGGGGCCCCGGTTCAACCAGGCCGTGCTGACCGTGGCCCTGCTGGGTGGCTTCCTCCTGGACTGGAAGCCGATCGCCCCGATCTTCGCCGCCGTCCTCTTTGCCGGGGCCGCCTTCGGCTCCCGGTATGGGCCGTTCCTCCGGCTCTATGCCGAGGCGATCAAGCCCCGGCTGGGGCCCCCGTCCGAGCTCGAGGATCCGCGTCCGCCCCGGTTCGCGGCGGCGGTCGGCGTGGCGTTCCTCCTGGCCGCGACGGTGGCGTTCAGCGTCGGCGCGTCCACCGCGGGCTGGGCCCTCGCCCTCATCGTGGCCGCCCTCGCCGGCCTGGCCGCCACCACTGGCATCTGCGTGGGTTGCGAGGTCTACCTCCTCCTGGCCCGGCGCCGCGGCGTCGAGCTGGTGGCGTAGCCGTGCGCCTCGCCATCGTGGTCGGCCTGATCGCAGCCCTGTGGGCGGGACGGGTCGTCTACCGGCGCTGGCAGCACCGCGTCCACACCGACGAGACCCCGACGCCCCGTCTCCCGCCGCGCATCGTCGACGGCGCCGACCGCACGTGGGTCGTGTTCACCACCCCGTATTGCGCGACCTGCGGCCCGGTCACCGAGCAGCTGCGGGCCAACGACCCCAACGCCAGCGTGGTCACCGTCGACGCCACGGTCGACACCGCCTTGGCCGAAGCCCAGCGCATCCGCAGCGCGCCGACCGTGCTGCTGGCCGACAGCCACGGCGAGGTCCAGGCCCGGCTCGTCGGTGCGTCGGCGGTCCGCGATTACGTCGGCGGCGGCACGGCCTGATCGAACGTCGGCTGGGCC
>JAUTXA010000046.1 GCA_030838265.1 Actinomycetota bacterium
GCAGCTTGGCCACGTAGTCGCTCACCGGTAGCGACGAGTTGTTGGTGAGGAACGCCACCGTCGTGCCGTTGGCCCGGATGCGGGCGATGGCGTTGGCCGCCCCGGGGATGGCTTCGTCAGCCAGCCACACCACACCATCGAGGTCGAGCAGCCAGGTCACCACGCGCAATTGCTACCAGGTCAGGGGCGATCTGCTACGCATGGCACGTGCCCCGATTCCTGCCCTTTCCCGGCATGCGCTACGCCGACGCCACCGACCTCGATGCCGTGGCTGCCCCTCCGTACGACGTCGTCAGCCCCGATGACTGGGCCCGGTTGGCGTCTCGCAGCGAGCACAACGCCATCTTGATCGAGGTCCCCGCCGGTGACGCCGGGACGAAGTACCGCCACGCCGCCGACCTGCTCGCCGCCTGGCGGGCCGAAGGTGTGTTGGTGACCGACTCCGTCCCCGCCTTCTACGGCTATCGCATGTCATTCGACGACGAGCAGGGCCAGCCCCGCCAGACGACCGGCGTCATCGGGGCCCTCGAGCTCTCGGGACCCGACGAGGGCGAGATCCTTCCCCACGAGCGCACCACACCGAAGGACAAGGCCGACCGCCTCGAGCTACTGCGGAGCACGCAGCTCAACACGTCCCCCGTGTGGGGGTTGACGCCGTCGCCGCTCACCGGCCGCCTGCAGCCGGTGAGCAAGACATTGTCGACCACCGACGAGGACGGTGTCGTCCATGAGCTGTGGCTGATCACCGACCGGGCGCAGGTCGACGCCATATCCGACGCCGTCGCCGCCGCGCCCATCACCGTGGCCGACGGCCATCACCGCACCGAGGTGGCGTTGGCCTACCGCGACGAGCGCCGCGCCGCGGGCGACGGCGAAGGACCGTGGGACTTCGTCATGGCCCTGGTCGTCGAGCTCGCCCCCGAGCAGCTCGACGTCCGTCCCATCCACCGGTTGATCGACCGGCTGCCGGCCGACATTGACCTCCCCTCTCTCCTCGGCGAGTGGTTCGAGGTCTCCCCCACTGCGCCCATCGACGCCACAATCGCCGGGCGCATGGCCGACTCGGGCAGCCTGGCCCTCGTGACCGCCGACGGAACGTGGCTCATGAAGCCGCGGCCCGAGACGGTCAAGGCCGCGGAACACGATCTCGACTCCAGCCGCCTCGACGTGGCCTTGGCCGGCATCCCGCAACACGGGCTGCGCTTCCAGCACGGGTCCGACCTGGTGGCGGCCGCCGTGCAGAAAGGGGAGGCCCAGGCCGGTGTCCTCCTTCGCCCCGCCACGGTCGAGCAGATCGCGGCCACCGGACGAGGCGAGGGGCGCATGCCGCCGAAGACCACCTTCTTCTACCCGAAGCCCCGGACCGGGCTGGTGTTCCGACCCGCTGGCTAACATGCCGGCCATGAAGCAGACCTGGTCCCGCCTCGGCGGGCAGCTCGGCATGGGTTGCATCGGTCTCGGCCTGTTGGCCATCGGCATCGCCTGGAACGGCGCGGCCGGCATCGACTTCGTGCAGGGCCAGCTGCCCTACCTGTTGTCCGGCGGCTTCCTCGGCCTCGCCCTCGTGGTGCTGGGCGCGGCGTTGATCATCACCCAGGGCGGGCGGCGCGACCGAGCCATGCTCGAGGCCCAGCTCCGCGAGCTGAACCAGTCGCTCGGCCGCCTGGCCACGGCCATCGGCGGCCCGCTCGCCGCCAACGGCGGGATGTCGGCCGCCGGCATCAGCGCCATCTCAGGCGACGCGGTCGTGGTCGGCCAGAGCTCGTTCCACCGCCCCGGCTGCCGCCTCATCGACGGCAAGACGCTCGACACCACGACCCGCAACGCGGCCGAAGCCGAAGGGCTCAGCCCGTGCCGGGTTTGCCGGCCCGACGAGCTCGAGACCGTCGCCTAGAGCGAGGCTCGTCGTCGGACGTGGCGGGGGCGCTGGCCTGCGCCGCGGCCTGGGCTGGCGCCGGGGTGGGCCGGGCAACAGCAGGGGCGGCCTCCTCGTCGCCACCGCCGAGATAGGTGCGGCGCAGCTCGTCACCCGAGCGCAGCTCTTCGCCACTGCCCCGATAGACGATCTCGCCCTTCTCCATCACCAGGGCATTGTCGGCGTGCTTCAAGACCCCCACGTTCTGCTCGACGATGATCACGGTCGTGCCGTCGGCATTGATGCGGTCGACGATGTTGAACACCGTCTTGGCCAGGGCGGGCGAGAGCCCGAGCGACGCCTCGTCGATGAGGATCAGCTTCGGGAGGCTCATCAGGCCGCGGCCCACGGCCAGCATCTGCTGCTGTCCGCCCGAGAGCGTGCCGGCCATCTGGGTCCGGCGCTCGAGCAGGATGGGGAAGTAGTCGTAGACCTTCTCCTCCGCATCCTTGAGCTCGGCTCCTCGCTTGCGCTTCGTCCACGAGCCGAGCCGGAGGTTCTGAGCCACGCTCAGGGCGGGAAACACCCGGCGCCCCTCGGGGACGAGGGTGACACCACGGTCGACGAGGGCGGGCGGCTCGAGGCCATCGATGCGCTCGCCCTCGAACGAGATGGTGCCGCCCCAGGGCTTCAGCAGACCGGAGATAGCGCCGACGGTCGTGGTCTTGCCCGCCCCGTTCAGGCCGAGCAGCACAGTCGTCTTGCCTTCTTCGACGTCGAAGTCGATGCCCTGCAGCACGGGGATGGCGCCGTAGCCCACCTCGAGGCCGCGGATCTCGAGGAGCACGCTCACAGCTCGGCTCCTTCGAGCCCGGCCTCGAGGCGCTCGGCTTCCTCCTCGGCTTCGGGAGCCTCCTCGCCCAGGTAGGCGGCGACCACCTCGGGGTGGTTGCGGACCGAGATGGGGTCGCCCTCGGTCAGAAGCTGGCCGAAGTTCAGGCAGTAGACGTAGTCGCAGATCTTGAGCACGAGGGGGACGTGGTGCTCGATCAGGACAATCGTGAGGTCGAACTCCCGCCGCAGCTCGAGCAGCTCGTCGCCCAGCTTCAGGGCCTCTTGCGGGCCGAGGCCCGAGCCGGGCTCGTCGAGCATGAGGAGGTCGGGGTCGGTGGCCAGGGCGGTAGCGATCTCGACTCGCTTGAGGACGCCGTAGGGCAGGCCTTGCACTGGCAGGTCGCGCAGGTGACCCAGGTCGAGGATGTCGAGGATGGCCTCGGCCCGCCGCTTGAGAACGCGCTCGGTTCGCAGTGTCGTGGGCAAGCCCACCATGCCCGCCACTGGGCCGTACTCGATCACGGCGTGCTGCGCGGTCAGCATGTTGGTCAGCACCGTCTCGCTCTTCACCAGCCCGACGTTCTGGAAGGTGCGCCCGATGCCGAGGGCGCTGCGCTCGTGAGCCGCCAAGTCGGAGATGTCGTCGCCCTTGAAGCGGACCCTGCCCTCCTGGGGCCGGTAGAAGCCGGTGATGCAGTTGAAGATCGTGGTCTTGCCCGCCCCGTTGGGCCCGATCAGGCCCACGATCTCGAACTCGTTGACCGTGAGGGTCACGTCGGTCAGGGCCTGCACACCGCCGAAGCGGATGGAGATCCCGTTGGCCTCAAGGACGGGCATTGACGCCCTCTGCTCCCCCGCCGCCGCCGTGACCGAGGTGGAAGCGTTCGCCCTTCAGCCACTTCCCGATCGGGCCGGTGATGGTGCCCAAGCCCTCGGGTTGGAAGATCAAGGTGAGGATGGCGAGGATGCCCGAGACAGCCTGCAGATAGGTGCCGGCGTTGGCCTGGAACGACCGGGGCAAGCCCAGACTCTTGGCCAGGTCGGGCAGCCACTCGGCACCGAGCTCGAACAAGATGGCGAAGGCCACGATGCCGCCCCGCTTCCGCAGCCCGCCCACCACGGTGACGATCAGATAGGTGAGGGCGATGCTGGCGAAGCTGAACTCGACGGCTTGGACGGTCGTGCGCCGGCTGGCGTAGAGGGCACCCGCCACTCCCGCGTAGAAGCCGGAGACCGCGAAGGCGAGCAGGGTGTAGGCGTTGACATTGACGCCGTAGTTGGCCGCCACTTGCGGGCTCTCGCGCAGGGCCTGCATGGCGCGGCCCGCCTTGCTCGCCATCATCCGCCAGTCGATGAGGAGGATGACGCCGAGGGCGATGGCGACGAGGACGAAGTAGGCCCGGTCGGTGGTGAAGCCGCCCGGCTTGGGGGCGTTGGCCCCCGCGCCGCCGCCGGTGAAGCCCTTGAGCAGGAAGATGCACTGCTCGCTGACCGCGCCCCAGGCCAGGGTCACCAGGGCGAAGTACAAGCCGCGGACGCGCAAGGCAACAAGGCCGAGGATGACGGCTTGAGTCGCTCCGACGAGGGCCGCCACGACGAGAGCGACGTAGAAGCTCTGGTGGGACTGCGAGATGACGTAGGCCGACGTGAAGGCGCCGATGCCGATGAAGGCCTGGTGCCCGAGCGAGATCTGCCCGGCGTAGCCCACGAGGACATTGAGGCTCAGGGCGCCGACGGCGATGATCAACCCGTTGCTGAGGTTGTCGGCCCGCACCGGTGCGAAGTGGTTCAGGTAGAAGAAGAGGACGAGCAGCGAGCCAATCGGCAGGGCAGCGCGGGCCGCCCATCCCCCCGGCGTGGGCCGGAAATCTCGGTCGTCAGCGGGCGCCGCGTCAAGGGGCTCGTCGTGGGTCGGCGGCTCGAGGACCGTGGTCACTAGGCCTCCCTGCCCAAGATGCCGGTGGGCCGGACGACCAGCACGCCGATCAGCACCACGAGGACAGCCACCGCCGGGGCTCCCGGGAAGTGGTTCTGATCGACGTTCGACAGGGCGAGGTTCTGCACCAGACCGACGAGGATGCCGCCGAGGAAGGCGCCCGGCACCGACGTCATGCCGCCCAACACGGCGGCGGTGAAGGCGGCGATGAGCAGGTCGGTGGTGCCGTAGGCGGCGAAGAAGCTGCCCGTTACCGGAGGCAAGAGCACTCCGGCCAGACCGCCCAAGGCGCCGGCCAGACCCCACGTCAGCATCGAGATGCGGTTGAGGCGGATGCCCATGAGCCGGCTCGCCGTCGGCTCCTGACTAGTGGCGAGGGTGGCCAGGCCCAGGTCGGTGTAGCCGAAGAAGATGGCCAGGCCGACACCGGCCAGCACCAGCACGAAGATGACGATGAGCTCCTGCCACAGCAGGCTCACCCCCTGGAGCACGAACGGATGACCGCTGACCAAGGCGCCGGAGCGGAACGACTTGGTGGCACCGAGGACGATCTCGAGGGCAATGGCGGTGGTCGCGATGGCGGCCGTCGCCACCAGCACCGTCACCTTGGGGCGATTCGACAGGGGCCGAACCACAAAACGCTCGGTCAGCAGCCCGAATGCGGCTCCCACCGCGATGCCGGCGACGGCGCCGGCCCAAAGCCCCAGCTTCGGAATGGAGATGAAAAGGATGTTGAAGCCGTGGGAGAAGTGGTAGCTAGCGAATGCTCCGAGGGTCGCGAACTCGCCCGCCGCGAAGTTGAACACCCTGGTGCTCTTGTAGATGAGCACCAGGCCGATGGCTACCAAGCCGAAGCCCGCGCCCTGCACGAGGCCCAAGATGATGGGCGTGACGAGGGTGACCCCGAGCACCGCTAGAAGCTCTTGTTGTTCTGTGACTCGGTCTGGAACTCACCGCCGCTGCCCTTGCTGCAGTCGACCTTGAGCACGTGGGTCGCCGTCCCGCCGAAGGGACCGTTGGCGAAGTTCACCGTTGGATACACGCCGGTGGTGAAGCTCTTGCCCTTGAGCGAGGCGACGAAGCTCTGTCGGCTGAGGTCGCGCCCCGCACCCTTGAGCTGGGCGGCGATGACCTTCTCGGCCGCCCACAGGCTGAAGCCGATGTCGTCGCCGGCCTGGCCGTTCTGGGCCTGGTACGCCTTCTGGTAGTCGGGGTCGACCTGGTTGGCCGAGGCGATGCCCTGGAAGGGCGAGAAGAAGGTGCCGCCCGTCTTGAAGCCCCCGACCTGGCAGACGCCTTGGGCCACGATGTTGATTCCCAGGGTGATGCCGATGCCGGCATAGCGAGGGAAGCACTGGAACTGCTGGGCGGCGGCGCCGGCGAAGTTGATGAACAGCTTGGGCGACATCAGGGGGTAGACGGCGACGTCGTGCTTGTCGGTCGCCTCGCCCGCCCGGGCCCCGCACACCTGGCTGGCCGCGTTCGAAACCTCAGCCGCGCCGGAGTCCTTGTTGATGGCCAGGTCCTTCACCATCGTGAGGCCCTGCGCTTGGGCGCCGGACAGGAAGCCGGAGTGGGCGTCGTCAAAGTTGCCGGTGTTGCCCCGCACCATGGCCACCTTGGTGAAGCCCTGCTTCTTGATGTACTGGGCCAGCAAGGCGCCCTGGGCCTTGTAGGTCATGGTCTCGGCGAAGACACCCGGTAGGTTGCCCAGCCCATTCTCGGTGACGCCCTCCGACAGGTAGGGCACGCCGACGCTGGCCGCGTACTTGGCGCAGGCCACGATCTGGTCGGTGCCCGCCCCACCCACCAGCAGGAAGACGTGGTCGTTCTGGACCATGCTCTTGCACGCCTGCACAGCCTGGCTCGGGTTGTAGCCGTCGTCCTTGAACACGACCTCGACCCTGCGTCCGTTGATGCTCGACCCGATGAAGGTGAAGTACACGGCCTTGCCCATGTCGAAGCTGGGGGCGGGCGCCCCGGCGCCCGAGGCCGGGGCGTGGATGCCGATCTTGATCACCGAGTCGGTGACGCCGGTGCGGTCGGCCGGGCCTGAGGGACCGGTGCTTCCACCGCTGCCCGACCGTCCACCGGTTCCGGCGCTCGCTCCGCCCCCTGATCCGCCGCTCGTCCCGCCCGACGTGCCGCCTCCGCCGCTGGGGATGACCTGGCCGGTCGCGGGGTCGATGGCGACGATGTTGCCGTTGGCGTCGATGCTGGTCGCCGTGGTCGAGCCGTCGGCCAAGCCTCCGCCTCCACCCGCCGCCAGACCCGTGCTGTGCACGCCCGCCTTCTGCCCGCACGCCGCGGCCAGGACGGCAAAGAAGACCAGTAGAGCGACCAACGACAGGGTGCGGCGGCGGTTCATCAGACGACTCCTAGACGGATGACGGGTTGCGGCGCTCGAGGGTGCGCATCACGCTGCCCCGACGCTCGATCACGGGCTCGCCGGCGTCGCCGAGGGCGATCATGCAGCCCGCGACGAGAACGCCGAAGGCGACGATGGCGAGGAGGAAGGGCAGGGTCGGCGCTCGCTTGACCTTGCCGATGTGGCCCAGCGACACCGACTGCGGCGGGCGGACGGAGGGAGGCGCGGCCGGAGTGCCCGAGGGCGTCGGCGCCGACACGGGGGTGGTGAAGTCGGGGTTGATCGACGTCGTCGCCGCCCCGCTGTCGAGCGAGCCGCCGCTCCCACCAAGGCTGGCGCTGCTGTCGAAGCCTCCGCTCGAGTCCGTCGAGCCGGCGGGGGCGATGAAGGCCCCGTCGGTCACGGGCGGCGGCTGGGCGCCCGACCACACGACCTCGAAGTTGTTGCTCGGGTCGCTTCCGGGGGCGATCACGATGCCGTTGTTGGAGACCGTCCCGCTGGCCCAGGCCTGCACGATGGCCTGCAGATCGAAGACCCAGGTGCCGTTGGTCGTCAGCTTGGCCGTGGCCGACGGGCCGTTGACGTCGTACTTCGGGGCCTCCGACGTGGGCCGAGCCTGCGACCCGTCGTTGAAGAAGTCGACGGCGGGATAGGCCTTGATGACGGCGGTACCTCCCCCGAGGGAGTTGGCGTTCTTGTCCTCCTGCAGGGTGAGGGTGAACGCCGACACGGTTGAGCCCGTCGGGATGGCGCTGGTGTCGATGTGCAGGCCGCTCAGCTTGTCGACCTGGCCCGCCTTGGCCGCCACCACGAAGTCACCCTCGGGGACGTCGGGCGGGATCTGGTTGCCGGCGGGCTGACCAACGGGGGCCGGCCCGGGGTTGTTGATGGGGTCGGGCTGCTCGGCCCACCACCACGATCCACCGGTGACCGGGGCCGCTGAGGAGCCGGCCGCGCCGCGCGCCCCGCCCGTCATTCCCGCGAAGAGCGAGAGCATCAGCAGGGTGGCCACGAGGCCCGAAAGGACGCGTACGCGCCGAAGATTCATCGAGTCTTTACGGATGCCGGGCAGCCTAACCGGACGAACCGGAATGTCCCCGGTCAGGCGGTCGTCAGACCTGCCAGGTCGCGCCGGACGAGAGGAGGGCCTTCAGATCGCCGGGCCCCTTGCGCTCCTGGGCCTCGACGAGCTGCTGCTGCAGGGCGGCGCCGTAATCGGGGCGCTCGACGGCCCGGAAGACACCAATCGGCGTCGGTTCGTGGGGACCGCGGGCCAGCCGGGACAGGGTGAAGGCCAGGCCCGGCTCTTCACGGGCCTCGTCGTGCACGAGGATGTGCTCCTCGCCCACGTCGGCCACCCGCACGATCTGGGCCCGCCCTTGGCCGTCGAGCCTGACGCCCATCTCCTGCTCGGCGCCGAAACGGATGGGCTCGCCATGCACGAGGGGGATGAGCTGGCTGGCCCGGTTCTCGCGGCCGGTGATCTGCTCGAAGGCGCCGTCGTTGAAGACGTTGCAGTTCTGGTAGATCTCGACGAAGGCCGCGCCCTTGTGGGCGTGGGCCCGCCGGAAGGTCTCCATCATGTGCTTGCGGTCCATGTCGTGGGTGCGGGCCACGAAGGTGGCCTCGGCACCGAGCGCCAGGCTGATGGGGTTGAACGGCGTGTCGACCGAGCCGAACGGCGTCGACTTGGTGACCTTGCCCACCTCGCTGGTCGGCGAGTACTGGCCCTTCGTCAGCCCGTAGATCTGGTTGTTGAACAGCAAGATGGTGAGATTGACGTTGCGGCGCAAGGCGTGGATGAGGTGGTTCCCGCCGATCGAGAGGGCATCGCCGTCGCCGGTGATGACCCAGACGTCGAGGTCGGGCCGGGTGACGGCCAGACCGGTGGCAATGGCCGGCGCCCGGCCGTGAATGCCGTGCATCCCGTAGGTGTTCATGTAGTACGGCAGCCGAGCGGCGCACCCGATGCCGGAGACGAACACGGTGTTCTCGCGGCGCACGCCGAGCTCGGGCATGAGCATCTGCACTGCAGTGAGGATGGAGTAGTCGCCGCAGCCCGGGCACCACCGCACCTCTTGGTCGCTCGACCAGTCCTTCTTGGTCGTGACGGGGACGCTCACATCGGTCATGCGGACACCATCTCCAGAATCTTGTTCTCGATCTCCGAGGCCCGGAAGGGCTGGCCTTGGACCTTGGTCAGCGACTTGGCGTCGACGAGGAACTCGGCCCGGATGAGGCGGCTGAGCTGGCCCAGGTTCATCTCCGGGATCAGCACCTGGCGGTAGCGGCTCAGGACCTCGCCCAGATCCAAGGGGAAGGGGTTGAGGTGCACGAGGTGGGCGGAGGCCACCTTCTGGCCCCGGGCCCGGACCCGGCGGACAGCCGCGCCGATGGCGCCGTAGGTGGATCCCCAACCCAGGACGAGCAGGTCGGCCCCGTCCTCATGATCGACCTCGACACCCGGAAGCTCCTTGGCGATGCCCGCCACCTTGGCCGCCCGGATGTGGGTCATGGCCTCGTGGTTGGCTGGGTCGTAGGAGATGTTGCCGGTGCCCTCGGCCTTCTCGATGCCGCCTACGCGGTGCTCGAGGCCGGGCGTGCCGGGAATGGCCCACGGACGGGCCAGCGTCTCGGGGTCGCGGAGGTAGGGCCAGAACTCGCCCTCGTGGTTGGGCTCGGTGGCGAAGGGGACGGAGATGTCGGCCAGCTCTTCGGCGTTCGGCAGCTTCCAGGGCTCGGAGCCGTTGGCCAGGTAGCCATCGGACAGCAAGATGACGGGGGTGCGGTACTTGAGGGCGATGCGGGCCGCTTCGATGGCCGTCTCGAAGCAGTGCGACGGGGTCTTGGCCGCCACGATCGGCAGCGGCGACTCGCCATGGCGCCCGTACATGGCCAGCAGCAGGTCGGACTGCTCGGTCTTGGTCGGCAGTCCGGTCGAAGGACCGCCGCGCTGGATGTCGATGATGAGCAGCGGCAGCTCGAGGCTGATGGCCAGGCCGATGGTCTCGGCCTTGAGGTCGACGCCGGGGCCGCTGGTCGTGGTGCACGCGAGCTGGCCGCCGAAAGCGGCGCCCAGGGCGGCGCCGACACCGGCGATCTCGTCCTCGGCCTGCAAGGTTCGCACGCCGAAGTTCTTGTGCTTCGACAGCTCGTGCAGGATGTCGGAGGCCGGTGTGATCGGGTAGCTGCCCAAGAAAAGGGGCAGCTTGGCTAGGTGGGCGGCGGCGATCAGGCCCCAGGCCAGGGCGACGTTGCCCGTGATGCTGGTGTATTCGCCGGGGGCCAGGTCGGCGGGCCGAACCTCGTAGGCGTTCGAGAACAGCTCGGCCGTCTCGCCGAAGGCGTGGCCGGCCTTGAAGGCGAGGGTGTTCGAGGCCGCCACGACAGGCTTGCTGGCGAAGCGCTCGGTGATCCACTGCAGCGTCGGCTCTTCGGGGCGGGTGTACATCCACGTCAGCAGGCCCAAGGCGAAGAAGTTCTTGCTGCGCTCGGCATCGCGGGGCTTGGCCCCCGCCTCCTTCGTAGCCTCGATCGTGAGCGAGGTCATGGGGACCTCGTAGACGGTGAAGGCGTCGAGGCTGCCGTCGCCGAGAGGGCTGGCCGCATAGCCAGCCTTGGTGAGCGAGCGCTCGTCGAAGGTGTCGGAGTTGACGATGAGCGTCCCGCCGCGGGGCAGGTCGCCGACGTTGGCCTTGAGGGCCGCGGGGTTCATGGCCACCAGCACGTCGGGCTCGTCGCCGGGCGTGAGGATGTCGTGGTCGGAGATGTTGACCTGGAAGGCCGACACCCCGGCCAGCGTGCCGGCCGGGGCCCGGATCTCGGCCGGGAAGTCGGGCATCGTCGACAGGTCGTTGCCGAACACGGCGCTGGCGCTCGTGAAGCGGTCGCCCGTCAGCTGCATGCCGTCCCCGGAGTCCCCGGCGAACCGGATGACGACGTGATCGAGCTCCTTGATGGGGCGCGCGGTGGTATCAGTCACTTCAACGTCCTCCCCGGACGCGACAGAGTTGCAGGATGCGGGTTCCACCTTAGACCTGCACCCGCTGGAGCCCCGGCATCGGCGCCCCAGCGGGCGTGCGGTCTTACGAGGCTGCCGCCAGCTGAGCCTCCTCGAGTGAGCCCAACGCCCACTCCAGGGCGGCGACCACCCGCTTGGCCTGGCGGGCCCGCACCACGACCTCGGCCACGAGCTCGGTGCGGCTCGCTGTCCCGCTGCCCGCCTTGAAGAAGCGGCGCCGGACCCGTCCCACAGCCACCACCTCGGTATCGACATCGAGGGTGGCGGCCGAGGCCGGTGCGTCGAACCACACGACCGGCACTGACTCGGCTGCCCGCTCGCCGACCGCGGGCACCGTCACCTCGTAGGTGACCATGCGATCCCCCGACGGCAGGATCCGCTCCTCACTGGGCCGCGACAGGCGACCCTGAATCACAGCAACGTTCATCACGACACTCCTCCTGGACGCGCCGTAGCGGCGCGCATTCGATGCTTAGACGCAGGGGGAAGTGCGTTGAGGAGACCCTACCGACGGGGTGTGACGAGATCCGTTGTGCAGTCGTCGGCCGCGGTCGAAGCGGGGCAGACCACCAGGCCGAAGGCGAGCCGCTCGTGCTCGAGCCGGCCACGGCCCCGTCGGCGATAGGCGACGTCGAATCCTTGGCTCCAGCCCTTCGCCGGTCCCACCAGCTCGACGCCGACGACGATCTCGGCGCCTTGGGCGCCCGTCACCCCACCTCGGGGCGGCACCCACACCTGGTCGACGGGCTGAAGAGTGAAGGGATAGTCGCGCGGCGGAAAATCAGGCGGGTTGGCGAGGGCGCCGAACGGCCGCGGCACACCTCGTCCCAGGACACCCACCAAGCGCAGACGATGTGCTCCGATCAGCCGGACTGAGACCAGCTTGAGCGGCTCGTCTACCCGGCTCCGGAGCGCGTCGCTGAACGAGACCGGATGGTGCGGCACGGCCGATTGAGAAATGACCGAGAAGCTGTGGTGGTCCTTCATCTCATCGACGAAGGCTCGGCTCGGAGCGCGCCGAACGAGGATGACCACGACCGCCACGAGCAGTGGAAGCAGTACGAGCGCCGCCAGCCGAGCACGGTAGGTCGATCGCCTGGCCTTCTTCAGCGCCGGTCGATCGGCGATGTCCGAGTCGGTCAGGTGATCGAGGCTTGGTAGATCTCGCCGATGGTCTTGTCGAGGGTGGCGTCGAACTCGTCGTCGCTCTGCTGGGCCGACAGGCCTTCGGTCAGGGCACGAGAGAAGCTGGCGATGACGCCGTGGTTGCGGGCCAGCTTGGCGTTGGCCTCGTCGCGGCTGTAGCCGCCCGAGAGAGCGACCACCTTGAGGATGCTGGGGTGGGCCACGAGGTCGGCGTAGAAGTCGTCGATGTCGGGGAGCGTCAGCTTCAGCATGATCTCCTGCCCATCACCGAGGCCGCCGAGCTGCTCGAGGATGCCGGCCTTCAGGAGCTCCTCGCACTGGCCCTTCGAGGGACTGTGGATGTCCACCTCGGGCTCGAGGATCGGCATGAGACCCTTGGCCAGGATCTGACGGCCGACTTCGAACTGCTGGTCGACGATGGCCTTGATGCCGCCCTCGTCGGCCTGCTTGATCACCGACCGCATCTTGGTGCCGAACACGGCCTTCTCGTTGGCTCGATCGAGCAGCCCGTCGAGCCCGCCCATCGGCTTCATCAGCTGGACCCCGTCCGATTCGTCCTCGAGGCCCTTGTCGACTTTGAGGAAGGGCACGACCTGCTTGACGTCCCACAGATAGGACGGCGTGTCCTTGCCCTCGACCTGCCGGTCCATGGTGTTCTCGAACAGGATCGCCCCGAGTACTCGGTCGCCGTTGAAGCTCGGGCTGGTCATGATGCGGCTCCGCATCTGGTGCATCACCGTGAACATCTCTTCGTCGTTCGAGTACGCGCTCTCGTCGACGCCGTAGAGCTTCAGGGCTTTCGGGGTGCTGCCGCCGCTCTGGTCGAGGGCAGCGATGAAGCCCTGTCCGGACTTGACCTTGTCGAACTGCTGCTGGTTCATGGCCCGCGATCGTAGTCCCGGGCCTATCCGGCGCTCCTCTTGGCTAGGCCAGCGCCTTGATGCGGTCGGTGATGTCGAAGAACTCCGGGTCGCGGGCCTGGACGCGGCGGAACAGCTCACGGGCGCGAGGGACATCGCCGGCCCGCTCGTAGAGATCGGCGAGGGCGTACTGCATGCGCAGGTGATGGTCCTTGGGGCGGGCCACCTCGATGCGCCCGGCCTCGAGGAGGGCGATGCCGCCCCTTGTGTCACCCTTGTCGGCCAAGGCCCCGGCCGCCACGATCCGTCCCTCCGCCACCAGCTCGGCACTGGGCGAGGCCTCTCGCAGCTCCTCCCAGAGGTCGGCGACCTTCTTCCACCTTCCCAACGCCCGGTAGCAGTCGGCGAGCGCCGGGTGCTGGTCGACGGCGCCGGTCAGGAGGCGATAGGCCTCGAGCTCCTTGCTCGCCGGCAGCCACCGGCCGAGGCGGTAGAGCGTCAGGCCGTAGAGCTCGCGGACGGCCGCCGCTCGGGGCGCCTCCTCAGCCAGGCCGCGGAGCATTCGGCGGGCGTCGTCGAAACGACTGCGCTCGTAGGCCCCAGCCGCGTCGGCGAGGCGCTCGGCCAGCCGCGGGGCCCGCTTGGCCCCGGCCTCGCCGGCCAGCTCAGCCTCCACCGGTGCGGGGACGGTCTTCCTCGGTCGCGAGCGACTCGGTGTCTCGGTCTGGTTGCCCGGCACTCGCACCGCCCGCTTCGGCGCCTGTCGCGGGGGCTGGGCCTCGGGTTCGTCCTCGACCCAAACCTCGCGCTCCCACTCGTCGGGCGCGCTCGGCTCGGCCTCCCGCGCTCGCTCGACGACGGCACGCCACGCGCTCGATGCCGTCTCCCTGTCCTCGCGGACGACACCGCCACCTCTGCGGGCGACGCTCCCCCACTGGGGACGGTCGCTGACGGGCTCGGTGCGGGGCTTGCGTACCGGCGCGGGACGGGCGTCACCGCGGTCGCGCTTCTCCCACGGCTTGGACTCGCCCTGGCGCTTCGGTCGGTCGTCGCGCTTCTCCCACGGCTTGCCGCTCCCGCCGCTCCGACTCCCCGCCGGACGCGGCCGATCCTCTCGCTTCTCCCACGGCTTGCCCGCTGCGGCCGTACGTCGCGGCTTGTCGTCTCGCTCCCACGGCTTGCCACCCGAGGGGCGCGGACGATCCTCTCGCTTCTCCCACGGCTTGCCCGCGGCGCCCGTGCGTCGCGGCTTGTCGTCGCGCTCCCATGGCTTGCCCGCGCCCGCTGCGCGGGCGCCTGTGGGGCGCGGTCTGTCTTCCCGCTTCTCCCACGGCTTCCCGGCGCCACCTGTCGGGCGCGGTCTGTCGTCGCGCTCCCATGGCTTGCCACCCGAGGGTCGAGGCCGATCCTCTCGCTTCTCCCACGGCTTGCCCGCCGACCCGGCTGACCGGGCGCCTGTCGACCGGGGTCTGTCTTCGCGCTTCTCCCAAGGCTTGCCCGCTGCGCCCGTACGTCGCGGCTTGTCGTCTCGCTCCCACGGTTTCCGGGCAGAGCTCGACTGGGCGCCCCCCGTCCTCGATGACCCCGGACGCCCAGGCTGCCGCTCCTCGTCCTCCCGCCGGCGCCGGGCCGCGGGCGGTATCGAACCGCCCTTGCGGGCACGGCGAGGCGTGCCGTCAGAGCGCTGGCCGCCCTGCTCAGCCTGCGGGCGGGCGCGCCGCGGCGGGCGAGGTGATTCGGCCATGCCTGCGAGATTACATGGGAACGCGAAAAAGCCCCCCTCGAGCGGGGGGCTTCTTCAAAGAGAAATCCGGCGGCGACCTACTCTCCCAGGGGGACGACCCCCAAGTACCATCGGCGCTGGCGAGCTTAACTTCCGTGTTCGGGATGGGAACGGGTGTGACTTCGCCGCTATGGCCACCGGAAACCTGTTGTCAATCGGGCTGATCCCGAGACATCCATAGCGAGCACGAACATAGGTGTACTCCAAGCCCTCGGCCGATTAGTACCGGTCGGCTGAACACATTGCTGTGCTTACACCTCCGGCCTATCAACGTGGTCATCTGGCCACGGGCCTTACCTGGTTAACCCAGTGGGAATCCTCATCTTGAAACAGGCTTCGCGCTTATATGCTTTCAGCGCTTATCCCTTCCGCAGGTCGCAAAGCAGCGGTGCCCCTGGCGGGACAACTGCCACACGAGAGCTGCGTCCGTCCCGGTCCTCTCGTACTAGGGACAGCCTTCCTCAGGAGTCCTACTGCTGCATCGGATAGTGACCGAACTGTCTCACGACGTTCTAAACCCAGCTCGC
>JAUTXA010000054.1 GCA_030838265.1 Actinomycetota bacterium
TCTTCCTTCATGCGCGACAGCAGGAAGACCTCGTAGTCCATCGACAAGCCAAAGGCGATGCAGAACATGAGGATCGGCGTCGTCGTGTCGAGGGTGCCGGTGGCGGTGAACCCGAGGGTCTTTGACAGGTGGCCCTCCTGGAAGATCCACACCATGGCCCCGTAGGTGGCAGAGAGGCTCAAGAGGTTGAGGACGACGGCCTTGATCGGCACGAGGACGCTGCCGAACATCAGGAACAGAACCGTGAAGGTGACGATGGCGATGATCAGGCCGGCCAGGGGCAAGCGCCCGAACAGCCCGTGCTTGCTGTCGACCAGCTGCGCCGATGACCCTGTGACCTGCACGGCGAACGGAGCGGGGACGGCCCGGACGGAGCGCACCAGTTGCTCGCCCGGCTTCGACAACGGCTCGATGTTGGGGACAACAGCCAGGAAGGTGGCGTCGGGTCGGACGTAGCGGAATGCACCCGGGCCCTGGTCGAAGACCTTGGTGCCGTTGACGTAGGACCCGGTGAAGGCGTCGACCCGGGCCACGTGGGGCAGCTTCGAGAGGGTGGAGGCGTAGGCGGCGAGGGCCGGAGCTTGCGCCGTCGGGTTCCCGCTCCCGATGGCCACGACCGAGAGGGCGCCGGCCTCGTTGGACTGGAAGTTGGTGCGGATCTCGTCGGACACCTGTCGGCTCGATGCTGACTTCGGCAGCACCCGATCGTCAGGCAGGCCGAACGAGGCCCGCAGGAAGGGCGTGCCGAGGAACAGGCAGATGGCGATGACCGCCGCCGCGATCGGCACCGGGCGAGCCATGACAAACATGGCGACCCGGTGCCAGAAGCCCTCGCCGACCTCGGCCGGATGGCGGCGGAACAAGGTGCCCTTGTCGACCTTGGTGCCGAGGGCGGCCAGGAGGGCGGGGAGCAGGATCACGGCTCCGGCGGCGGCCATGGCCACGACGCCGATGCCGGCGTAGGCGAACGACTTGAGGAACGAGAGCGGGAAGAGGAGCAGGGCAGAAAGCGAGATGGCGACCGTCAGAGCGCTGACCACCACGGTGCGGCCCGCCGTCTCGACCGTGCGGATGACGGCGGCGTGCGGCTCCTTGCCGTGGCGCAGCTCCTCCCGGAACCGGGAGACCACGAACAGGCTGTAGTCGATGGCCAGGCCCAGGCCCATCGCCGTGGTGAGGTTGAGCGAGAAGATCGACACCTCGGTGAGGCTCGAGATCACGCGCAGCACTAAGAAGGTGCCCATCACGGCGACGGCCCCGACCGCGAGCGGCAGCGACGCGGCCACCAGGCTGCCGAAGACCAGCACCAAGAGGAGGAGGGTGATCGGAAGAGCGATCTCCTCGGCCTTCTTCAGGTCGTCTTGGATCGTCGTGCCCACCTGACGGAAGATCTCGGCGAAGCCGCCGACGCGCACGCTGACGGCACCGTGATCGCCCGTGAGCTTGGGCGAGAGGACCTTGATCTCGTTGGCCACGTCGTCCTGGCTGCCCTTGAGGCGGGCCAGCACCAGGGCCTGGGTCTGGCTCTTGCTCTTCAGCGGCGGGGCGTTGTTGAGCGACCAGTACGACACGGCCTGCTCGACGCTGGGGTCGGCCGTCAGCTGCTGAAGGACCTCGCCACCCGACGCCGCCACCGCCGGGTTGTCGACCGTGGCGCCTCCCTTGGCGGTGAGCAGCAGGACGAGGTTGGGCTGCCCGGTGCCGAAGGTCTTCTGGAGGGCGGCGTCGGCCTTGAATGACTCCGAGCTCTTGTCGTCGAAGCCGCCCGAGCTGAGGTGGGTGGCCACGTTGCCGCCGATGGCCCCGCAGGCCATCACGAAGACGAAGGTGCCGATCAAGACCGCTCGCCGTCTCCGGATGAGGAACTGCGCCAACCGCGTCAACATCAAGGAGCCCCCTCGGTCACGTTGTGTTACCGAGGTTAAGTCAACTCCCGCCGCCCCCTCCTGTCACTAAGACATCCGTCACAGCAAACAGACCGTGCGAACCGGCGCGGAATCCGACCTCAAACGCGTCGTTTTCGGGCCCAGTTAGCAACGACCGTGCGAACTGGCGCGGAAACCGACCTCAAACGCGTCAATTCCGGGCCCAGTTAGCAACCACCGTGCGAACTGGCGCGGAAACCGACCTGAAACGCGTCGTTTTCGGGCCCAGTTAGCAACGAGAGGGAGAGAGAGGGACTGGGGAGGGGGCAGGGGGAGGGGGTTAGGGCTCGGGGACGATGCGGGCGATGGCGGCCACGGCCCGGTAGGCCGCTTCGGCCGGACCCAGCTCGTCGGGGCGCAGCAGGTTGGCCATGATCCGCAGCACCCACTCCATCAAGGTGCGCGACCGCATCCCGGTCGAGACCAGCGCCTTCATCAGCTCGGGGTGGCCGATGATCTTCACGAACGCCCGCGCCACCTTGTAATAGAGGCCGTACTTGGCTTGGAGGCGGGCCTCGTAGGTCTGCAAGGCCAGCCCGTCGCCGGTGGTGAGGGCGGTGTCGAGGACCTCGGCCGCCATGCGTCCCGTCTCGTAGGCGTAGGCGATGCCCTCGCCGTTGAATGGGTTGATGGCGCCGCCCGCGTCGCCCGTGACGAGATAGGTGGGCCCGGCGTGGGGGCCGACCGAGAGACCCATGGGCAGGCGGCCACCGGTGGGCGGCCCGCACGACGTGTCGGGGCGGATCTCCCACGACTCCGGGGCCTGGGCCACGAAGGACTCCATGAGGTGGGTGGTGTTGACGGCCTTCCACTGGTTGAAGGTCGACAGGAGGCCCACGCCGACGTTCACCCGACCATCGCCCACCGGGAAGATCCACCCGTAACCGGGGAGGACGTTGCCCGCCTTGTCGCGGATGTCGAGGTGGCTCTCGATCCAGGGCTCGTCGTGACGGGGCGAGACGAAGTAGCCCCGGATGGCCATTCCCAGCGGGTAGGAGCGGTCGCGGGATGTGCCGAGGGCCCGTCCGAACCGGGAGTTGGCGCCGTCGGCGACCACCACGTACTTGGCCCGGACCTCGTCGATGGCGCCGGTCTCCTTGCGCTTCACCGTGGCCCCCCGCACCAAGCCGCCGGAGACGATGGGGGCGACGGCCTCGGATTCCTGCCAGAGATTGGCCCCCGCCTTGACCGCCCGCTCGGCCACGAGATGGTCGAGGTCCTTGCGGGTGATGACGTAGCCGTAGCGCGGCATTTCGCCGACCTCGGGCCACTGCAGCTCGAGGGTGTGACCGAAGGCGATCGACCGGAGACCCTCGAACCGGTGGTGCTCGGTCAGCTGCTCGGCCAGGCCCATGTCCTCGAGCTGCTTCACCGAGCGCGGCGTCAGCCCGTCGCCGCAGGTCTTCTCACGGGGATAGCGCTTCTTCTCGAGCAGCAGGACGTCGTGGCCCGCTTCGGCCAGCCAATAGGCCGTCGCTGCTCCCGACGGGCCGCCGCCGACGACGACCACGTCGTGTTGGGTCATGGCGACCTACAGCTTCTCTCTCTCGTACTTCACGACCGCCTTGACTTCGGTGTCGCTCAGCTGGGTGAAGGCCGGCATGACGCCCTTGGCCGGGCCGTGCTGGCCGCCGGTCCGGTTCGGGTCGCCGTAGAGCTTGCCGGCGAAGGGGCTCGAGCCGGTGCGGACCCAGCTGATCTGATCGGCCTCGTCGGGGAACGTCAGCACCGCCTCGCCACCGGTGAGCTTGGGGCCGACCCCACCCTCGCCGTTGGCCCCGTGGCAGCTTGTGCAGCCCGCCGACTTGTAGATCTGGGCTCCGAGGACCAGCGGGTCGACCGGGCCCTGCTTCTTGGCGTGGCTTCCGAAGGCCCCGAAGTACAGCACGCCCCAGAACGGAAGGAACACGAGGACCGGCATGACCCACATGGGGATGCGGTTGCGGCGCTGGGCCTGCAGCGCGATGTACTGCGGGCTGGGCGGCTCGGGCTCAGCCGGCACGTCGAGGACGGGGGCGGCAGCAGCAGCCGGCGCCGCCGCCGTGGTGGTGGCCGGGACCGCAGCCCCCTCGCCCTCGTCGCCCGCCGGAGGGGTGGCGGCGGCAGGCGCGTCGTCGCCCCCTTCACCGGGCTTGGCCAGGCCAAGGGCCTCTCGGCGCTCGCGGGAGCGGCGCAAGAGGTGCTCGGGAATCTCGGTCACCACAACCTCCAGGCAGCGGGCAGTACGCCGTGACTGTATGTCGCGGAGGCGGCCGACGCCCAAGCGCGAGGGTGCCTGACCAGGCGTGTCGTGAATGTGCCCGCCGTGGGGGCGCGTGCTAGAACCGCTCCGTCTTCCGGCCGAGCAACTCGCCTTTGCCGGTAGAATGTGAGAAATTTCACGAGGGGCCGAGCAGGAGCACAGGAGAGAGCCGAGGACGACGGAGCATGGTCGCTTTCATCGCATCCCTGATCGTCACTGGCCTTCTCATTGGCGGTGTCCGGCGCGTCGCCAAGCGCCGGGCTCCCGGCACCCCGCTGACGTGGGGCGAGGGCATCGTCGCCGCCATCTACGCCTTCGCCCTCCAGCTCATGCTCTACGGGGTCGTCCCCGACCGCTGGCTGCGCTGGGCCGACAACGACCTCCAGTGGCGGACCGACAAGCTGGGCATCCCGACCGGTCCCCTTCCCTTCAAGCACCACCTGGTCTTCGCCGACGGCATCACCTTCTTCGGGCGGGGCAAGATCGTGGTCAACGCCCAGATCCTGCGCGACATCATCGTGGCCACCATCTACATCGTCTTCCTGGTCGGCCAGCTCGCCTTCTGGATCTGGTGGCAGCGCCGCGGCAAGCGCAGCGAGACCCCCGAGCTCGAGACTTCGGCCTACGGCCGGCCGTTGGTGCGAGGTACGGCGTAGTGGCCCGCACCGATGCCAACCCGCCGCTGCCGGACTTCCCCGGCGACTACACCCTGCAGGAAGTCGCGCCCGACGACCTGACCAAGGCGGTCAAGCCCAAGCAGTTCCT
>JAUTXA010000061.1 GCA_030838265.1 Actinomycetota bacterium
TGCGGTCATGGGTCACCTCTCCTGTCGATGCACGAGGCATCAGTCGACGGCATGGTCGGATCAGCCGTGCATCGCGTATCAGCGGGGCTGGAAGCGCTGTGCCCCGTCGATCCGGATGACCTCGCCATTCAGGTACGGGTTCTCCAGGATGTGCGTCGCGAGCGAGGCGTACTCCGACGGGTGACCGAGCCGCTTCGGGAACGGGATGGCGGCGCTGAACTTGGCCAGCGCCTCCTCCCCGACGGACTCCATGATCGGTGTGCGCATGGTGCCGGGCGCGATGCAGACGACCCGGATGCCCAGGCTGCTCAGGTCGCGAGCCGCGGCGAGCGTCAGCCCGACCACGCCGCCCTTGGCCGCCGAGTAGGACGTCTGCCCGATCTGCCCCTCGAATGCGGCGATGCTCGCGGTGGTGACGATCGCGCCGCGCTCGCCGTCCTCGCCGGGCTCGGCGGTGGCGATGGCGGCGGCCACCAACCGGGCGACGTTGTACGTGCCGGTGAGGTAGAGGTCGACGGTCTTCTGGAAGGCACCGCGATCGGCGGGCGAGCCGTCGCGCTGCACCAGCTTCTCGGGCACCCCGAAGCCGCCGTGGGCGGTGACGGCGTAACGCAGCGTGCCGAGCTCGCCTGCGGCCGCGATGGCCGCCAGCACGGCGTCGTCGTCGAGCACGTCGGTACGCACGTACCGGGCCGCGGACCCGAGGTCGGCCGCGAGCTTCTCCCCGCGGTCGTCGGCGAGGTCGGCGATGACGACCGATCCGCCGCCCTCGACGATCCGGCGCACGGTGGCCTCGCCGAGGCCGCCGGCCCCACCGGTCACGATCGCGACGTTCCCTGCCAGGTTCACAAGATCTCCCAAGCCGTTGGTGTGATGATGAGTGCGGACGGGCTCAGACGGCCTCGAGCACCATCGCCGAGCCCATGCCGCCCCCGGCGCAGAGCGCGATCACGCCGAATCGCTCACCGCGCCTGCGGAGCTCGTGCAGCATCGTCAGGACCATCCGCGTGCCGGTGGCCGCGACCGGGTGGCCGAGGCTGCAGCCGCTGCCGTTGACGTTCACGCGCTCCGGGTCGAGCCCGAGGATGCGGGCGCAGGCCACCGGCACGGAGGCGAAGGCCTCGTTGATCTCGTAGAGGCCGACCTCCTCCGCGGAGATCCCGGCTCGTTGGAGCGCCTTCGGGATCGCCAGCGTCGGGGCCAGGCCGGTACGCATCGGATCCACGCCGACGGACGCCCACGAGCGCACGATGCCGAGCGGGGCCGTACCCGCCCGCTCCAGCATCTCCTCGGCGACGACCACCACGGCGGCGGCGGCGTCGTTGATCCCCGACGAGTTGCCGGCCGTGATGCTGAAGCCGTCGATCTCGGGATGGAGTGTCTTCAGGCCCGCCAGCCGTTCGAGGGTGGTGCCCCGGCGGGGGTGCTCGTCAGTGTCGAACGCCGAAGGGGCCCCGTCGGCGCCGGTGACCTTCAACGGGACGATCTCGTCGCGGAACCATCCCGCGTCGATCGAGGCCAGCGCCCGCTCGTGCGAGCGCAGCGCCCACTCGTCCATCTCCGTGCGGCTCACCCCGGCGAGCTGCGCGGTGTTCCACCCGACGGTGATCGACATGTCCATGGTCGGCGCGTCCGGCGTGGCGGGATGAGACGGGGTATTCCATGGCTTCTTCTCGCCGGTGGCCGGATCGCGCAGGATCGTGGCGGGCCGAGTGGAGGAGGACTCGACCCCGCCCGCCACGACCGCGCGGTCCATCCCCGCCCGGATCCCGGCGGCCGCGGTCGACACGGCGGCGAGCCCCGAGGCGCACTGCCGGTTGTGGGCGAGCCCGGGCAGCGACTCCATGCCCAGCGCGACGGCGGTGTGCCGGGCGATGTCGCCGCCGCCGTGCATGACCTCGCCCAGCACGATGTCGTCGAGGTCCTCGACGGCGAGACCCGACCGCTGCACGGCCTGGGCAACGACGGACTCGGCGAGATCGAACACGGGTGTGCGCGACAGCGACCCCTTGAAGGCAGTGCCGATGGCCGTCCGGCAGCCGGCCAGGACGTAGGCGTCCGTCGCCACTAGGCCTGCTCCGCCTTGGACTTGATGCTCTTGAGCATGTCCTTGACGCCCTTGAGGATCAGCTGGTTCACCATGAACTCGGGCAGCGCCCACTTGATCGCGAGGTCCATCGCGACGGTGACCTCGGTGGTGCCGCCGTTGCCGGCGAGGGTGAAGCTGGCGTCGTTCTTGGTCATCATGTCGCCGTCGAGGAGGTGGTACTCGACGTTCCCGTCCGGGTAGGAGTACTCGACGGTGTAGTAGCCCGCCTGGCCCATGGCCGAGACGTGCATCGTGGCCTGCTTCGGGCGGCCCTGGTCATCCTTCTCGAGGACCTCGACCTTCTGGACCTCCTTCTGCCAGCTCGGGTAGTCCTCGACGTTCAGGATGATCCCGAGGATCTGGTCCTCCGGCGCGTTGACGCTGATCGACTTGCTGATGGCACTCACGAGAATCCTCCAGGAGCTGTGGTGGGTGAGGGTCGTGCTGCGCTCAGGCCACGCCCATGCCGGCGTCGACGGGGAGCGTGATGCCGGTGACGTAGCGGCCGGAGTCGGCGACGAGGTAGAGGATCGCCTCGCTGATGTCGATCGGCTCGATCATGAGGGTCGGCATGGCGTTCTGCATGGCGTTCGCGAGGTTCGGGTTGGCCTCGATGACCTCGAACATCCCAGGGTTGTCTGTGACCATCGGCGTCGCGACGCCGGTCGGCGCCACGGCGGTCACGCGGATCTCCTCCGGGCCGAGGAACTGGGCGTAGGCCCGGACCAGCCCGGTGACTGCGAGCTTGGCTGCGGCGTAGGAGTCGGATCCGCCGCTGCCGTCGGTCAGCGCACGCAGACCCGCCATCGAGCTGGTG
>JAUTXA010000100.1 GCA_030838265.1 Actinomycetota bacterium
GTCGCTGCTGGCCACCGCCGCCATTCACCACGGCCTCACCACGGCTGGCCTGCGCACCCAGGCCAACCTCGTCGTGGTGGCCGATGATGCCCGCGACGTCCATCACGTCGCCACCCTCCTCGGCTACGGCGCTGACCTCATCTGCCCCCGGCTCGCCCTCGAGACGGTGGCGGCCGAGGCCGACGCGTCCGACGACAACTCGGCCCTCATCAGCCCCGAGGCCCAGGACCACTATCAAGCGGCCATCGAGGACGGGGTCCTCAAGATCCTCTCGAAGATGGGCATCTGCACGGTCGACTCGTATCGGGGCGCCCAGATCTTCGAGGCCGTTGGGCTCGGTCCCGAGGTCATCGACCTCTGCTTCGAGGGCACGCCGTCGGTCATCGGCGGCATCGGATGGGATGCCCTCGGCGAGGACGTGCTCACCAACCACGCCGCCGCCCGCCTCGAGAACCCGGGGTACTACCGCGACCTCAAGCGCGGCGGCGAGTACCACAGCCACAACAAGGACGTGGTGGAAGCCCTCAACAACATGAACGCCGCCCACCTGCTTCAGCGGGCCATCAGGGCCGGCAGCGACGACGCCTACGACCAGTTCGCCCGCCTGGTGGACGAGCGCCCGCCCGTCGAGGTGCGCGACCTCCTCGAGCTGGTGCCGGCCGCGGCACCGCTTGCCCTCGACGAGATCGAGCCCGCGGCCGAGATCGCCAAGCGCTTCTCGACGGGTGCGATGTCCCACGGGTCGCTGTCGGCCGAGGCCCACGAGACCCTCGCCGCGGCCATGAACATCATCGGGGGCAGGTCGAACTGCGGCGAGGGCGGCGAGGACCCCTACCGCTACCGCACCCGCGGCCAGTCACCCGAGGAGGGCTACGACAAGAACAGCAAGATCAAGCAGATCGCGTCGGGCCGTTTCGGGGTGACGCCGGAGTACTGCGCCTTTGCCGATGAGCTGCAGATCAAGATGGCTCAGGGCTCGAAGCCGGGCGAGGGAGGCCAGCTCCCTGGCCACAAGGTGACCGACGAGATCGCCCGCCTCCGTCACACCCAGCCCGGCGTGACGTTGATCTCGCCGCCGCCTCACCACGACATCTACTCGATCGAGGACTTGGCTCAGCTCATCTTCGACCTGAAGCAGGTCAACAGCTACGCCGACGTGTCCGTGAAGTTGGTGGCCGAGGAGGGCGTGGGCACCATTGCCGCCGGTGTGGTGAAGGCGCTGGCCGACGTCGTTCAGATCAGCGGCAGCAACGGCGGCACCGGCGCGTCACCTCTCTCCTCCATCAAGCACGCCGGCATGCCGTGGGAGCTCGGCCTGGCCGAGGCCCAGACCGTCCTCATCGAGAACGGCCTACGCGACCGGGTCCGGCTGCGGGTCGACGGCGGCTTCATGACGGGGAGGGACGTGGTCATCGCCGCCCTGCTCGGGGCCGACGAGTACTCGTTCGGGACGGCGGCCATGATCGCCGAGGGCTGCATCATGCTGCGGGCCTGCCACCGCGACACCTGCACGACCGGCATCGCCACCCAACGCAAGAACCTGCGGGCCAAGTTCACCGGCACCCCCGAAGGCGTCGCCGCCTACCTCCTGTTCGTGGCCGGCGACGTGCGCCGTCACTTGGCGCGCCTCGGCTACCGGAGCCTCGACGACGCCATCGGCCGCGTCGAGTCCTTGCAGGCCCGCGCCATGGGCGACCCGCGGGCCGACAGCTTCGATGTCTCCCCCCTGATCCAGCCTCCGGACCCTGACTTGGGCGAGGCGGAGCGGCGCTTCGTGGCCAGCGTCCCTCTGCAACGCCCTCGCTCCGCCCTCGGCGACCAGCTCATGAATGAGGCCTTCCACGCCGTGTGGGACGGCGACGAGATCGAGCTCGCCTACCCCATCGCCAACGGCGACCGCACCATCGGCGCCGCCCTGGGTGGGGCCATCGCCCTCGAGTGGGGCGAGCGCGCCCCGCGCGGAACCGCGATGGTGCGCTTCGACGGCGAGGCGGGCCAGAGCTTCGGCGCCTTCCTGACCCACGGCATCGAGCTCGAGCTGGTGGGCGAAGCCAACGACTACGTGGGCAAGGCCATGTCGGGGGGCCGCATCGTGGTGCGCCCGCCGGCCAACGACGCCGGCGACCCTGTGCTGGCCGGCAACACCTGTCTCTACGGCGCCACCGGCGGGAGCCTCTTCGTAGCCGGGTCGGTCGGCGAGCGCTTCGGGGTGCGCAACTCCGGTGCCACCGCCGTGGTCGAGGGCGCCGGTGACCATCTCTGCGAGTACATGACCGGTGGCACCGTCGTGGTGCTCGGTCCCGTGGGCTACAACGTCGGGGCCGGCATGACGGGTGGCGACGCCTTCATCTGGGATCCGCACGCCGGCCTCAACGCCCGCCTCAACAGCTCACTGGTCGAAGCCGTCCGGCCCGAGGCCGAGGATCTCGTCGAGCTGCGGTGGCTGGTCGAGCGTCACCTCGAGCTCACCCACTCGGCGCGGGCTCAGGCCATGCTCGACGAGTGGACGACGGCCATCGACCAGGTCTGGCACGTGGTGCCTCTCGACCGGGTCCGCCGCATCGAGACGCAACAGGCCGGGCGGGTCGGCGCCGCCGTCTGACCAGAACCGCCGTGGCCCGCGTCGGCCTCGGTAGCCTGGCCCGGTGAGCGACCAGCCGCCGGACCAACCTCCCCCGCCGCCTCCCGGTTGGGGTGACCAGCCGCCTCCGCCGCCGCCTCCGCAGTGGGGTCAGCAGCCGCCGCCCCAGCAGTGGGGACAGCCGCAGGGATACAGCCCCTACCCGAACTACGGGGGCTACGCCCCGCCCAAGACCGACGGCACGGCTGTCACCGCCCTCGTCTTGTCCATCGTCTCGTTCGTGGCCTGCCCCGTGATCCCCGCCATCGTGGCGCTCGTCCTGGCCAGCTCGGCCGAGCGGAACATCGCGGCCTCGAACGGCGCCCTGACGGGCGAGAGCCTGACCAAGGCGGCCCGGATCATCTCCTGGATCCATCTAGGACTGATCGCCGTGGTGATCGTGCTCGTCGTCATCATCGCGGCCCTCGGATCGGCCAACTCGAGCTCCGGCTACTGAGCGCGCTTCCGGCGCCTTCCCTGGGCCTTGCCCTGGGTCTCGTCGACCAGGCGGACGCCGGTGGGGGCCATCGACGGATCGACGTTCGGTAGGTCGACCACGAACTCGGTCCGCAGGGCCGGGAAGATGTGCTCCGAGAAGAGCACGGCCTTTCCGTCGACGTCCTCGGTGATCCGCTCGCAGCGCAGGACGGGCGAACCCACGGCGATCTCGAGCAGCTCGGCGTCGGCCGACGAGGCGGCGGCCGCCCCGATCGACTGCACAGCCCGTCCGACCCGCACCGGCAGCAGCTCGTAGAACGACGACCGCTCGACCTCGGCGCGCGACAGCTCCTCGCCCAGCTGCTCCGGAACCCACACGGTGACTCGGGCGAAAGGCTCACCGTCGGCCAGGTTGAGGCGGCGCACCCGCAAGACGGTGTCGCAGCCCAGGACCGCCTTGGCCCGCGCCGGCGCTCTGATGAAGCCGAAGTCGAGAACCCGGCGCTCGGCCACCACGCCGGACTCCGCGAGTTGGGACTCGATGGTGCCGAGCCGACCGAGCGACTGGCGGAGGGGATCGCCCGCCGCGAACCAGCCGAACCCTTGGCGCGAGTCGACCAGCCCCTCGGCGCGCAGCCACTCGAGCGCCTTGCGGACCGTGACTCGACTGGCGTCATAGGCTGCCGACAGCTCCGACTCACTCGGCAACGTGCGCCCGGCCGCGAACTCCCTCGACTCGATCCGCCGACGCAGGTCGTCGGCGATGGTCCGGTAGCGCAGCTCTCTCACTTGTCTTATACTTGTATCAGATCGAGATCGTCGAACACAGGAGCCCATCATGGCCGTGACCGCCAGCACCCCCCTCGAGCTCATCGACGACGTGTACGGCCGGTTGAGCGAACGAGTGGCCATCGGCCGCGAGCGCCTAGGCCGTCCCCTCACCCTGGCCGAGAAGATCCTCTTCAACCACCTGTCCGACCCGCAGGGCCAGGGCCTCGAGCGGGGCCGGAGCTACAGCGAGCTCTACCCCGACCGGGTGGCGATGCAGGACGCCACCGCCCAGATGGCGCTGCTCCAGTTCATGACCGCCGGCCTCGACACGACTGCGGTGCCGTCCACCGTCCATTGCGACCACCTCATCCAGGCCCACGACGGCGCCGCCGTCGACCTCCTCGCCGCCGAGTCGACCAACCGCGAGGTCTATGACTTCCTCCGCACCGTCTCGGCCAAGTACGGCCTGGGATTCTGGAAGCCGGGCTCGGGCATCATCCACCAGGTCGTGCTCGAGCAATACGCCTTCCCCGGCGGCATGATGATCGGCACCGACAGCCACACCCCCAACGCCGGCGGCCTCGGCATGGTCGCCATCGGTGTCGGTGGGGCCGACGCCGTCGACGTCATGGTGGGCGGCACCTTCGGGGTGCGGTGGCCCAAGCTCATCGGCGTCCACATCACCGGCGAGCTGTCGGGCTGGCTGGCTCCCAAGGACATCATCCTCGAGGTGGCCCGGGTCCTCACCGTGGCCGGTGGCACCGGCGCCATCATCGAGTACTTCGGCCCCGGCACCGAGACCATCTCGGCCACCGGTCGGGCGACGGTCTGCAACATGGGAGCCGAGATCGGGGCCACCACGTCGCTGTTCCCCTTCGACGACCACGGCGTGATGTACATGAAGTCGACCGGCCGCGAGGCCATTGCCGACCGGGCCCAGAACGTGATGGCCGACCTGCGCCCCGACGACGAGGTGGTGGCCGACCCGTCCCGCTTCTTCGACGAGGTCATCGAGATCGACCTGTCGTCGCTCGAGCCCCAGATCAACGGCCCCCACTCCCCCGACCGGGCCCACAAGGTCAGTGTGATCGGGGCCGCGGCCAAGGAGAACGGCTGGCCCACCAAGATCAGCTCGGCGCTGGTCGGGTCGTGCACCAACTCGTCCTACGAGGACATCACCCGCGCCGCCTCGATCGCCCGTCAGGCCGCGGCCGAGGGTCTGCGGGTGAAGACCCCGCTGCTCGTGACCCCGGGCTCGGAGCGGGTGCGGGCCACCATCGAGCGCGACGGCCTGCTCGCCGACCTCGAAGCCATCGGCGCCACCGTGCTGGCCAACGCCTGCGGACCGTGCATCGGCCAGTGGAAGCGCGACGACGTCAAGGAAGGCGACGTCAACGTCATCATCAACTCCTACAACCGCAACTTCCCGAAGCGGAACGACGGCCTGGCCTCGACGCTGGCCTTTGTCACCTCACCCGAGATCGTCATGGCCTACGCCCTGGCCGGCACCCTCGAGTACAACCCGCTGACCGACGCCATCGACGGCGTCCGGCTGGCGGTGCCCGTGGGCGAGGAGCTGCCCGGCAAGGGCTTCGAGTCGGGCGAGGAGGGCTTCCTGGCCCCGCCCGACGACCGCTCCGGCGTCGAGGTCGTCGTCGACCCCAAGAGCGATCGGCTCCAGCTGCTCGAGCCCTTCTCGGCGTGGGACGGCAGTGACTACATCGACCTGCCCATCCTCTTGAAGGCCCAGGGCAAGTGCACCACTGATCACATCTCGGCCGCCGGGCCGTGGCTCAAGTACCGCGGCCACCTCGAGAACATCTCGGGCAACCTCTTCCTCGGGGCGGTCAACGCCTTTTCTGATGAGACCGGCACCGGCCGGTGCCCCGTCCACGGCACCATCGAGTCGCTGCCCGAGGCCGCTCGTCACTGCCGCGAGGCGGGACAGCCTTGGGTGGCCATCGCCGATGAGAACTACGGCGAGGGCTCGTCCCGCGAGCACGCGGCCATGGAGCCTCGGTTCATGAACGGCAAGGCCGTCATCGCCCGCTCCTTCGCCCGCATCGCCGAGACCAACCTGAAGAAGCAGGGCATGCTCGCCCTCACCTTCAGCGACCCCTCGACCTATGACCGCATCGGCGTCGACGACCGCATCTCGATCCTCGGCCTCGCCGATCTGGCCCCCGACGTCCCCGTCACCTGCCGCATCACTCACGCCGACGGCACAGCCGAGGACTTCGAGACCACCCACACCATGTCGCCCGAGCACATCGAGTGGTTCCATGCCGGCAGCGCCCTCAACGTCATCCGCCAAAAGCGCGCCGCCTCCTAACCCACTCCCCCCACCCCCCACACCCCCGCACCCACACCCCCACGCCCCCACACCTCTTCTTTGCTAACTGGGCCGGAAAACGTCTCATTCTGAGACGTTTTCCGGCCCAGTTAGCACGAAGGGGAGGGCTGCGGCTCGGAGCGCGAGCGGTCAGCCCTTGGGTTTGGCGTTGGCTGGCGTGGCCTTGGCGATCTGCTCCGCAGTGGGCTTCTTCTTGCGGCGGGCTTCGAGGGGCAGCAGGTCGACGATGGCGTCCATGATGCGCTGGGTGTCGGCCACGGCGTCGTCGTCATAGGCCAGTGACACCGGCCCGCCAGCCCTGATCTGGATTGTGGGCGGATGCAGCAGGTTGGTGACGTTGGGGAGACGAGACGATCGCGGCCACACCTGCTCGGTCCCCCACAGCCCGATGGGGATCACCGGCGCCTTGGTCATGGCCGCCAGTCGCGCCGCCCCCGTCTTGCCTTTCAACTTGGGGTTGAAGAACTCGGCGCCCCTGGGGATGGTGCCCTGGGGCATGACGATCACGACCTCACCCGCGTCGAGGGCGCGCGCCGCCTGGCGCAGCGGCTCGGCCGCCGTGCTGCTCCCCCGGTCGACGCGGATGCCGCCCATGGCCTTGGCCAGCGGGCCGATGATGGGCGCGTCGAAGACCTCCTTCTTGCCGAGGAATCGCGGCGACCGACCGGCGCGAACCGCGGTCAGCCCCATGGCCACGGTGTCGAAGTAGCTGCGGTGGTTGGCGACCAGGATGGCGGGGCCGTCCTTGGGGATGGACTCGAGGCTCCCGAAGTCGAAGCGGGCGTAGGGGATGAGCTCGGGCCGGGTCAGCAGGCGGACGGCGTCGAAGGGCTCAAAGGGACCGAGCTTCGGGACCCCGGGCGGCACGTCGAGAAAGATGACGGGGATGCGGCGCAGCGTGGCCACCGCCCGCAAGCGCGGGTCGGGGTTGACGGCGTGGGGGTGGCCGACGGCCAGGAGCAAAGGCAGGTCGTAGAACGAGTCGGAGTAGGCGTAGCTCTCGCTCAGGTTGATGCCGTTCTCCTTCGACCACCGTCGCACCGCGGCGAGCTTGCCGGTCGCCCACACGAACTCGCCGTCGAGACGGCCGGTGTAGACGCCGTCGCGCTCGGCGTAGCGAGTGGCGACCACGTCGTCGAAGCCCAGGCGCTCGGCCAGCGGCGCGACCAGGTCGTGCGGCGTGGTGGTGGCCAGCACGATGGGCCGCTTGGCGTTGCGGTGCTCCTCGATGAGGGCGTGGGCATAGGGCGCCACGATCTCCTCGAGCCGGTCTGCCGCCTGCTTGCCCACCTGGCGCACGGCCTCGATCGACTGACCGCGCGCCAGCCGGGCGGCACCCCGTGCGAGCGCCATCGAGGGCAGCGTCTCGCCGATGAGGTCGTAGGCCCGGTAGAGCAGCGACTGACCGGGGATCCCGCCTTCCGGCCCCAGCCCGGCGGCGCCGAGGGCCTCAGCGATGATCGGACCGCTGGCCCCCTTCAAGAGAGTCCGGTCGAGGTCAAAGAACGCAGCGCCACCCATGCCCGCCACGCTACCGCCCGCCCCCGTCCGAGGGTGAGGGCGCGAAGAAGGGGCCGGAGGGGGGATCCGGCCCCTTCTTGGTGCGTCCCAAAGAGCGGCTGGGGGGAAGCCGTGCTCTTCGGTGCGTCTGTGCTCTCATTTCAACAGGCACGACCTCCATCTGTCCAACAGTTAGTAGCGATATCTGGCATCATCTTTAGCGATGGACCTGCGCCAGCTGAACGCTCTGGTGGCGGTGGCCGACCACGGCACCTTCTCGGCCGCGGCCGACGCCCTCAACACCGTCCAGTCCAACGTCTCGACCCACGTGGCCCGCCTCGAGAAGGAGGTCGGCACCATCCTCGTCGACCGGGCCGGCGGCGGGTTGACGGCCGAGGGCGCGGCGGTCGTCGAGCGGGCCCGCCGCATCCAGGCCGAGCTCGAGAGCCTCGACTCCGAGGTGGCCGCCTTCCGGGACGAGGTCACGGGCAACGTCCGCCTCGGGATGATCGGCACTACGGCCCGCTGGCTGTCGCCGCCCCTGCTCGACGCCATGGCCGAGCGCCACCCCGGCGTCCACATGGTCATCGTCGACGCCACGTCCACCTCGCTCGAGCCCCAACTGGCGTCGGGCCGACTCGACCTCGCCGTCGTCAACCTGCCGATGCCGGCCCCCGACCTGATGACCACGCCGCTGTTCGACGAAGACCTTCTCCTCGTCGTCCCCGACAACCATCCGCTGGCCTCGGCGGGACGGGCCGACATGGGCGACCTGGCCGACCTCGATCTCTTGCTGCCCGCGCCGGGCACCGCCTTCCGCGAGGAGATCGACGCCGCGGCGCGGGCCGAAGGCGTGACCCTCCGTCCCCGAGCCGAGCTCGACGGTGTCCGGCTCATCGCCTCGCTCACGATGGACGGACGAGGTCCCGCCATCCTCCCCGCCACCGCCCTGCCCGGTTGGGTGCAGGGCCGATGGGTCGGGATCCCGGTGATGGGCCTGCCCCGGCGTTCGGTCGGGCTGGCCCAGCGACGGCGAGGGCTACCGAGCCCCCCCGTACGAGCGCTGCTTGAGGTCCTCTACCAAGTCGTCCGCGACGGGCTCGAAGGCGAGGCTGGGCTCCACGTCCCGGCCGTCGACACCTGACCTCGCCAACCGAGCGGCGACGATCGCGAACGAGGCGAACCAGGCGATGGCCATGATGGCGAGCAGCGACTCGATGGCGATGGCGAAGCCGGTGTTGCCTCCCTTGGCCTCGCGCATCAGGTAGGCCTTCTCGTTCACGAGGTCCATCGACCGGCTGATGGCAGGGATCTCACCCTTGCCGATCTCGGGGTCATTCGGCATGTACACCGGGATGGCGATCATGTCGCTGCCCTTCTGGATGTGGACGATCGCCTTCCAATGACCACCCACAGGGACGGGCTTGTCGGCCACCCACGTGTCGGCTGACACCTTGTGCAGCTCGGAGGTCACCAGGCCGCCGCCCTGCCAGGCGCTGACCTGGAACCAACGGGCATCGTCGGCGGCGTTGGCCGGCGAGAGCTTCAGGGCCAGGGTGGCCTGATCGCCCGTGCGCAGCACAGCGAGATCGCCGTGGACGGGGCTGACGGTGCGGGGCAAGGGGATGACGAGGGCGGCGATGACGGCCAGGCCGGCCAGGGCCAGCACGGGCTTGGGAATGCCAAGACCGGAGCGCGAGACCCCACCGCCGTAGGCCGCGCCCAACGTGGCCGCGCCGAGCGCCATCAGGAGTCCGACGGTGAGGGCCGGCAGCAACAG
>JAUTXA010000109.1 GCA_030838265.1 Actinomycetota bacterium
ACGAGCTCGCCGCCCTCGAGAAGCGCCTCAGCAACTAGCCGCTGATCCGCGGCCGTGCCGCCCATTTGGCCGTGGTTTTCAGCCCTATTGCTGTAAACCACGGCCAAACGCTGCTCAGGCCGCCCGGGCCAGGATCGCCCGCACCGAGGCGATGAAGTCGGACGGGTCCTCGATCAGCTCTCTCCACGTCACCTGGATGACGGCGTACCCGGCGGCGACGAGCCGCCGAACCCGTTGGCGGTCGGCGATCTGTTGCTCCCACGTGGCGTGTCCCCGTCCGTCGGCCTCGATGATCAAACCCGCGACCGCATAGAGGAAGTCGACGCGGCCGATGAACCCGTCGGCGTCGCCCAACGCCACCTGCCGGCGAGGCAGGGGAACACCGGCCCGAACAAGCACCGCCAACACCAGCTCTTCGAGCTCGCTCTCGGTCGGCGGCTCGTCATCGAGCGTCTCCAGGAAGTTGTGCAGGAAGGTGACGCCGTCCCGACCGTGTGTCCGCATCTCGGCGTGTATCGCCCGCAAGCCTGCTGGAGTCACCCACCCCTTCTGCAGCGCGTGCCGAAGCATCCTCAACTTCCGCGGGCTGGACACGCGCTCGTGACCGCAGATGTCGAACAGCGTCCGTGCGATCGAGGTGACAGGGATCTGATCGATGGTGCGGATGTGATGGGCTGGCAAGAAGGTGGACTCGAAGAGCGTGCCGCTACCCGTCCATCGCGTCTTGCGTCTCGGCCGAGATATCTCGATTGGGTTCCCGAAGCCCTCCTCGCCGAAGAGGGTCGCAGCCGACCGACGAGACGCAGCCGCCCCCGCGCCGGCCAGGAGCACTCCGCAGAGGAGGCTTTGACGCCAGGTCGGCACGGAGCCGACCACGCGATAGACGTTTCGGCCCACCCGCTCGAAGTGCTTGCGACGGATCTCGCCGTCAAGGCGATGACCGGGCAGGCCGAGACCCCGAGCTTGATCCCGAGTCAGCAAGCCGTGGTGATGTTCCGCCAGTTTCATGAGTTCGTCCATGGCCGACCATCCAACTCGGCACCTGTGACAACAACGTTTTGGCCGTGGTTTTCAGCGCTATTGCTGAAAAACGCGGCCGAAACGGCAGACGGGCGGGCGTGGGAGGATCGGCGGCCGTATGGGTGAGATCGGGGTCACGTTTCTGACCGAAGGCGGGCAGCGGGCCGAAGACATCCTGGCCCAGCTGATCGCCTTCGTCGGCGCCGCCACCAAGACACTCGACCTCGCCGTGTACGACGCCCACCTCGAAGGGGGTGGGGGCGACCAGCTCATCGCCGCCCTCAACCAAGCCGAGGGACGGGGCGTCACCGTCAGGGCCGTCTACAACGACGTGGCCCGCAAGGACCCGCCCATCCCGCCGCCACCGTCGGGGCCGAGCCTGCTGCAGCAGCTGGCCAACGCCGTGCCGGCCAAGGCGATCAGCGGCATCCCCGACCTCATGCACCACAAGTACGTGATCCGGGATAGAGCCGACGTGTGGACGGGGTCCACGAACTGGAGCACCGACAGCTGGACGAAGATGGAGAACGTAATCCTGACGATCCCCTCGCCCGACCTGGCCGCCGCCTACACCCAGGACTTCGAGCAGCTCTGGGGCAAGCAGCACGTCGAGCACACCGGCACCTTCGACGACTCGCCGTCTCCCGATGTCACCTACGACAACGTGAAGGCGCCCACTCGAGCCCTCTTCTCACCGGGACGGGGCAAGACCATGAGCCAGCTCGTCGCCACTCGCCTGGGCCAGGCCCGCCACCGCATCCGCATCTGCTCGCCGGTCATCACCAGCTCGCCCATCCTCGGCACCCTCGCCGAGGTGCTCGACGACAAGCGGTGCGACACGCTCGTCACCGTCGACGGCCCGCAGATGGAACAGGCGCTCAGTCAGTGGCGGCAGGACGGACGGGTGTCGTGGAAGGGTCCGCTCTTCGACAAGGTCCGGTCATCCGGCGTCCTGGCCGAGAAGCACTCGACGCCGTGGGGTCCGGCCACGGTGCACGACTTCATGCACGCCAAGGTCGTGGTCTGCGACGACTGGGTGCTCACGGGCTCGTATAACTGCTCGCACTCCGGCGAGTTCAACGCCGAGAACCTGCTCGAGATCCGCAGCCAGGCCTTCGCCGACCGGTGCGCCGCCTTCTGCGAAGAAGTACACCAGCGCTATCGGTCAGCGCGCTGATCGTCGTCATCGGCCGGCGCCCAGACCAGGGGAAGCGAGCCCAGCAGGGCGACCAGGCCTCCGGCCAGGGCGAGCGCCAGCCCGATCGTGGTGCCGTGCACGGTGCTGGGGAAGAGCGATCGGCGGGTGGCCACCCAGTCGGCCGCTACCCCGGCGACGACGATCGCGCTCCCGGCGGAAATCGCGTCGCCCCGTCGCCATCGCAGCAGCCCGACGAATGCCAACGCGGCGCCGGCCAAGATGGCCACGGCCGGCCAGTGCCAGCCGTTGGTGGTGGTCTCGGGCGCCTCGCAGCACCCACTAACCGTCTGCCATGGCAGGAACAGCGCGACCAGCACGGCGGTCAAGCCGCCGACGACCGCCCAAGCCGGAACGGCGGGCAGTCGGCGGCGACTCGACATGGGGACGTCAGCTCTCGGCGCGGCCGCCGAGGTGCTCGGCCAGGAACTTCTCGGCCGCGGCGTAGAACTTCAGCCGGTTCTCGGGCTTGGCGAAGCCGTGGCCCTCGTCCTCGAAGACCATGTACTCGTGGGCGATGCCCTTGTCCTTCATGGCCGCCACGATCTGCTCCGACTCGGCCTGGGGCACGCGGGGGTCGTTGGCGCCCTGGGCGATGAGCATCGGGATCTTGATCTGATCGACCTTCGACAGGGGTGAGCGCGACCAGAGGAACTCCTCCTCGGTGGCCGGGTCGCCGACCCGCACGTGGAGCATGTCGAGCATGGGCTTCCAGTAAGCGGGGACGCCCTCGATCCACGTCTTGATGTTGGCCACGCCGACAATGTCGACCGCGCAGCGGAACACATCGGGGGTGAAGGTGGCACCGACGAGGGCGGCATAGCCGCCGTAGGAGCCGCCGTAGATGGCGATGCGCTCCCGGTCGGAGTAGCCCTGGCCGACCACGTACTCGACGGCGTCGAGCAGGTCGTCGTGCATCTTGCCGCCCCACTCCTTGTCCCCGGCGTTGGTGAAGTCCTTGCCGTAGCCCGTCGAGCCCCGGTAGTTCACCTGCACGCAGACGTAGCCGCGGTTGGCGAACCACTGGGCCTCAGGGTTGAAGCCCCACGAGTCGCGGGCCCAGGGGCCGCCGTGGACATTGATGACGGTGGGCAGGTTCTTGGCCTCGACGCCGGCCGGGAAGGTCACGTAGCCGTGGACGGTGAGGCCATCGCGGGCCGCGAACGAGAAGGGCTTCATCTCGGCCAACTGGTAGTCCTCGAGCTCAGGCCGGTGGTTGAAGAGGAAGGTGGCCTGCTTGGTCTCGCGATTGAAGGCGTAGTAGGTGACGGGGCCGTCGTCGTGGTCGTAGGCGGCCAGCCACACCTTGTCCGACGCGTCCCGTCCCACCAGGTTGAACTCGCCGGGGTCGACGGCCAGCAGGTGCTTCAGGTCGTCGGTGACATCGGGGTCGATGGCCTCCCACTCGAGGCGCTCGCGCAGGAAGCCGACCAGCTGGATCTCACGGGTGTCGGGATGGGCGTGGGCGCCGGCCACGTCGAACTGCGGGTCGGAGGCGATGACCGTCTCCTCGCCCGTGGCCAGGTCGCGCTTCACCAAGCGGCTGGCGTTGGCGTCGACCGAGCTGAGCAGGTACATGGACTGGCCGTCGAGAGTGAACCCGGCCGGTCCGCTGGTGAGGGCGTCGTCGCTGCCGAAGGTGACGACGGGCTCCCACTCGTCTTCCTCACTGGGCCGGCCGAGGACGATGAAGCCGCCGTCAGGGGTCGGGGCCAAAGCGCCGCGCAGCTTCTGGTCGGCGTCGGGGACCCAGCCCACGAAGCCGGGATTGTCGGCGATCTTGGTCAGGTCGCCGGTCGACAGCGTGAGGCGGTAGACGTCGTGGAGCTGCGGGTTGTCCTTGTTGATGCCGACGAGCACCGAGTCGGGGAAGCGCTTGTCGACGTCGATCACCTGCACCTGCACGCCGTCGAACGGGGTCAGGTCACGGATGTCGCCGGTGGTGAGGTCGACATCGTAGAGCCGCCAGTTCTCGTCCCCACCCTTGTCCTGCACGTAGAGGAGGTGCCGGTCGTCGTACGCCCAGAAGTAGCCCCGGATCCCCCGGTCCCGGTCATCGGTCACCGGCTTGAAGTCGTTGCCGCCGATGGTGCCGACCCAGACGTTGAGGACGCCGTCGACCGGCGCGATGTAGGCCAGGCGGGTGCCGTCAGGCGAGATCTTGGGCTGGACGCGCTCCGGGTTCCCGAAGAGCACGTCGCGAGGGATCAGGGTGGTGGTCATGGCCTCCCCAGGCGTTCTGAACCACGGGCACCGTTGCCCGAGTCGTGGCTCTACTTCGACGGGCGAGTGGGCCTGACCTGCCCGGCGCCCGCTACGATGCTGCCGCCCTGCACCACCCGAGGAGGCTCCGTTGTCGGTTACCGCGTACGTGCTCATCCAGACCGAGGTCGGCAAGGCCGGCCAAGTCGCCGATGAGGTGGCAAAGATCGAAGGCGTGACCGCGGCCAATATCGTCACCGGCCCCTACGACGTGATCATGCAAGCCGAGGCCAACACCATGGACGAGCTGGGCAAGGTCATCGTCAGCCGGGTCCAGCTCATCGACGGCATCACCCGCACCCTCACCTGCGAGGTCATCCACGTCTAGAGCGCCGAGGCGCGGAGTGCTGAGCCGCTGAGACCGGCCTAGCCGGCCTTGGCCACCAGCAGGGCTCGGATCCCGAGGCCCATCACGAAGAGGCTGAACAGCCCGTAGTACAGGTAGAGCTTCTGCTGGATGAAGTCGTACTGGCGGTACGAGTACATGATCCCGATGGCGGCGATGGCCACGAAGCCGTAGAACATGTGGAACTTCACGGCCGTGAGGTGTTGACCGGCCACCATCCCCACGCCCAGGCCGACCTGGACGAAGATCGAAGCCTCGACCGCCACCACGAACCACCACAGGGCGCGGGTGCGAAGCGACGGCAGCCGGTGGGCGGCGAGGGCCCACAGGCCGGCCAGTCCGTTACCGATGATGACCACCCACGCCCACCCGGCATGGAGGTCGCGCAGCGAGGCGAGAACCAGGGCGCTACGAGCTAGGCGCCGGCGGCCGTGGCCGTGGCTGAATCGGCGGCCATGGCGGCCATGGCCTCGGCCTCGGCCTGGGCCTGGGCCGCCACGTCGACCAGGTCGGTGATCTCGGTCTCGGTGAACCCGGCCAGGCTGCGGAACTTGCGAGCCAGGTGGATGGGGTTCTCCTCGTTCTCACCGCGGAAGCCGCCGAAGCTGAACAGCTTGTCGACGGTGCGCTGGAAGTCGAGGGCCCGCTGCTGGCGGTCCTTGTCCTTCTCGGTGAGCTTGCGCAGCCAGTCCGTGCCCTTCTTCACGTGGGTGACCTCGTCGGCCAGCATCCAGTCCTCGCAGAAGTAAAGGACGGGATCCTGGGTGGCGGCGCCGTAGTCGCGCATGGTGTTGAAGACGTCGATGGCCAGGCCCTCGAGGGCCCGGTTCACGCCCGTGAGGCGCAGGACGGGATCGGAGTTGCAGGCCGCCTCGAACAGCATCGTCTGCTCCGCGAACTCGCCGATCTCCGAGCCCATGTGCTCGGTTAGCTTCACCGAGATCTCGACGTGACGAGCCTCGTCCCAGCACTGGCGGGCCATGTCGAGCTTCATGGCGAAGGGCACCTCGTCGGGGCCGTCACCGGTGTCGAAGTCGTAGCAGGTGCGGCCCGCGCCCTCGAGGGCCTGGATCTCGCCCACGAAGATGCCGTGCATGAGCTGGCGGGTGGCGTCGGGCGAGTCGTACTCCTTGACGCTGAACCCGTTGCGGTTCTTGGCCACGTTGGCCCGACGGGGGTCGAAGACCTGCTCTTCGATCCGGATGCGCTGGAACCGATCGTCCCGAGCGAGATCGTCGACCGTCAGCATGCGCTTCATGAAGCCTCCGAGAGTCTGGGCGGCGTCACTGACGCCGTCGTCAGAATGATCTTACCCCGCCGCCCGGGAATCAGACCGGGTCCACCACCGAGTCGGAGGTGAGCCTGGTCTCGGGCCGCCATTCGAGGCGCCCCGAGCCCTGGAGCTCGCGCACCGCGGGCACGGGGTCGGCATCGGTGAAGAAGCGGTCGTCGCCGAAGTCGGTGTCGCGGGCGGTGGCGTCGTGCACCCACCACGAGGCCTCGAGGGCGATGCCGTTGTTGTCGTTGAAGTAGATCGAGCGCACGACGTTGTGGTCGACAACGTCAGTGACCTCGCACCCCGCCTCCTTCAGCCGGCGCTGGAGGTCGTGCAGCGACTCCTCGTCCGCCAGGTTGAACGACAGGTGGTCGAACTGGGCCTTGCGCTTGTCGGGCATCCCGGCCGGCGCCGTGAACGGCTCGGAGCGCTTGACCTCGAAGAAGGCCACCGTGTTCCCGGGGGCGGTCTCGAAGAAGTAGTGGCGCATGGGCCCGGCCTGGAGCGTGGTGACCAACCGCATACCGAGCACCCCGTGGTAGAAGCGCACGGTGGCGTCCATGTCGTTGGTGACCAGGGCGAGGTGGTTGATGCCCCGCCAGCGTGGGTTCTCGGGGTTGTCGGTCATGCCTCCACGGTAGATCCCGACGGGCCGTTGCGCTGCTCGACCACGAACTCCCACAGCTCGCTGGCCGTGCCGACCGGAGTGGGGGGCGGGGCGTCACCTCCGGCCTCGTCACCGCCGGTCGCCTGGGGGCGGGCGTGGCCGTGGGTGAAGGCCGGCGAGTTGACCCAGGCCTCGAAGGCGTCCTGGTCGCGCCAGCGGGTGTAGACGAGCCAGGTCTGGCGGTCGTCGGCCGGCCGCAGGAGCTGAAACTCCTCGAAGCCGGCCTGGTTGTCGACCTGGCCGGCGCGGGCCGCGAAGCGGGCCGCCATCTCATCGGCGCGCTCGGTCGGGACGGTGATGGCGTTGATCTTCACGACGGACATAGCGAGCATCTTGCACCCCGGGGCGGGATGGGTGGAAACCGGGAGTAGCCTGCCGGTAGTGACCGGGGGTGGTGGACGGACGGCGGCGTCCGTAGCGCTTCTTGCTGGCGATCTCGCCGGCACTGATACCGACGCGGACGGGGCGCGCCTCGCCTTCCTGGCCGAGACCACCGATTCCCTCGCCTCCCCGTTCGACGAGGTCAGCACCCTCGACCAGATCGCTCGCCTGGCCGTCCCCCGCCTGGCCGACTGGTGCGCCGTGCACCTCGTCGACGCCAGTGACGGGCGGCTCACGAGGCGGGTCGCTCGCCACGCCGATCCCGAGCTCGACGCCAGGATCAGCGACCTCCTCGAGCCATTCCCGATCGACCCCGAGAGCGACACCGCGGTCGGCCACGCCCTCCGGGACCGGAGACCGCAGCTCCTCGTCGAGGTCGGCGACGAGACCAAGCAGACCGTCGTCCCCGACCGGGTCCAGCAGGAGATGTACAACCAGCTCGGGTGGTCGTCAGTTCTCGTGATCCCGTTCGTGATCAGGGGCCGCACCCTCGGCATCATCAACCTCGTCCTCGGGCCCTCAGGGCGTCGGTACTCCGAGGAGGACGTCTCGTTCGCGTCGGCCTTCGGGCGGCGCTGTGCCCTGGCCCTCGACAACGCCCGCCTGTTCCGCGAGGCCCAAGAGCTGGTCGAGCGCTCCGACCAGGCCCTCGCCCTCCTCGACACCCTCGTGACCCAGGCCCCCATCGGGCTCGGCTTCATCGACACCGAGCTGCGCTACGTCCAGGTCAACGACTTCCTGGCCGCCATCAACGGCCTGCCGCCGTCGGAGCATCTCGGTCGAACGGTGGCCGAGGTCCTGCCCCACCTGGCCGATGAGGTGGTGCCCAGCCTCCAGTCGGTGCTCGACACTGGGCGCCCCATCGTCGACGTCGCCATCAGCGGAACCGACCCGACCGGGAGCGGCGTCCGCCATCTTCTGGCCTCGTACTACGCAGTGGTGGGCGCCACCAACGAGACCCACGGCGTGGGCATCGTGGTCCAGGACATCACCCGGCGAACGCGGGCCGATCTCGAACTGCAGGCGCGCGCTCGCCAGCAGGAGGCCGTGGCTGCCCTCGGCCAGCGCGCCCTTCTGACCCACGGAGTCGATGACGTGCTGGCTGACGCGGCGCGCACGGCGGCCGCCGCCCTGGCCCTCGAGTTCTCGACCATCCTCGAGCTGGCCGGCGCCGGGCCGGTGCTGCGGGTGCGCGCCGTCCACGGTTGGGAGGGCACCCAGTTGGGCGTCGAGTTCCCCCTGGGGCCCAACTCCCAAGCCGGGTACACCCTCGAGCACGGCGGCCCCACCCTCGTCGAGGATCTCAACACCGAGACGCGGTTCGCGGTGCATCCCAGCACGA
>JAUTXA010000110.1 GCA_030838265.1 Actinomycetota bacterium
GACTTCCGCGACGTGGTGGTGAACACCATGTGGGCCCTCGACGACTTCACCGAGGAGAACGGGGCTACCCGCCTGATCCCGGGCAGCCACACCTGGGTCGATCGCACGCCCACCAAGGACGACCCGATCGTAAAGGCCGTGATGCCCGCCGGCTCGGTGATCTTCTACTCGGGCCGCATCTGGCATGGCGGGGGTGCCAACCAGACCGATCGCCCTCGGCTCGGGGTCATCCTCGAGTACGTGTCGGCCTGGCTCCGTCCCCAGGAGAACCACATCCTCGCCGTCCCCCGCGAGGTGGCCGCCGAGCTGCCCGAGCGGCTGCAAGAGCTGCTGGGTTACAACGTCTACCCGCCCTTCGTCGGCTACGTCGACGGCCGCCACCCCCGCCGCTACATCACCGACCCCGTCCGCTTCCCGGGCTGACCGAGCGCGGCCCACGGGTAGCCTGCGCCCGTGGCCCCCGAAACTCCTCGCGTACGCTTCGCCCCGTCGCCGACCGGGGTTTTCCATGTGGGTAGCGGGCGCAGCGCCCTCCACAACTGGTTGCTGGCCCGACAACAGAACGGCGCCTTCATCCTGCGCATCGAGGACACCGACGCCGAGCGCAACAAGGAGGAGTGGGTCACCGGCATCGAGGACGCCCTCCGCTGGCTGGGCCTCGATTGGGACGAGCACTACCGCCAGTCCGAGCACTCCCACCTCTACGCGGCGGCGGCCGACAAGCTGTTGGCGGCCGGCCATCTCTACGCCTGCTCGTGCACTCGGGCCGACGTCGAGGAGCGCACCAAGGACAACCCGACCCCGGGCTACGACAACTTCTGCCGCGACCGCGGCCTGCCCCGCGAGGGGAACGCCCTGCGCTTCAGGGTCCCCGAGGCGGGCTCGACCACGGTTCCCGACGTCATCCGGGGCAATCCCGTCTTCGAGCACTCCACCATCGAGGACTTCGTCGTCGTCCGATCGGACGGGACACCGCTCTTCCTTCTCGCCAATGTGGTCGACGACGTGGACCAGCGGATCACCCACGTCATCCGGGGTGAGGAGCACCTCCCCAACACGCCCAAGTACCTGTTGCTCTGGGACGCCCTCGGTGGGCCCGAGCACCCGGTGTTCGCCCATCTCCCCGTCATCGTCAACGCCAGGCGCCAGAAGCTGTCGAAGCGCCGCCCCGAGGACAAGGTCAACCTCGAGGACTACCAGGCGGCGGGCTACCTCCCCGAGGCCATGTGCAACTACCTGGCCCTGCTCGGATGGGCCCCGGCCGACGGGCGGGAGATCCTCACCCTCGACGAGATGATCGCTGAGTTCAGCCTCGAGGCGGTCAACAGCTCGTCCGCCTTCTTCGACCAGCAAAAGCTGCTCCACTTCAACGGCGAGTACATCCGCGCCCTTCCTGTCGACGAGTTCATCGAGCGGGCGAGGCCCTGGCTCGGCGACCTCGACCCCGGGGTGATGACGCCGATGGCCGGGCTGGTGCAGGAGCGGGTCAAGCTGCTCTCCGAGGTTCCCGACATGATCGGGTTCCTCTATGGGGACGACGTCACCTATGACGACAAGGCCTGGGGCAAGCGGGTCGAGCGCTTCGAGGGGGCGGCCGACATCCTTGACGCCGCCATCGAAGCCTTCGCCGACTGTCCATGGGATGCGCCCACCCTGCACGACGTCACCCTCGCCATCGGCGAGGCCCGGGGCCTGTCGCTCGGAAAGGCCCAGTTCCCCATCCGGGTCGCCGTCACGGGACGGGACGTCGGGCCGCCGCTCTTCGAGTCGCTCGAGGTTCTGGGCCGCGACCGGTCCCTCGCTCGTCTCCGCGCCGCCCGCGCCCGCCTGGGCTGAGGGGTTGTGATCCGCCTCGTCTTCCGGCTGACGGCGCTGGTCGTGGCCGGGGCCATCATCTACCTGGTCGTGACGTTCGCCCAGGTCACGTCGGCCGCCAACCGCGACCAGGCCCGTCGGGTCCAGGCCATCGTCGTGTTCGGCGCCGCCCAGTACAACGGCAAGCCGTCCGCCGTGTTGGCCGCCCGCCTCGACCACACCGCCGATCTCTACAAGAAGGGCTACGCCGACCGGGTGGTCGTCACCGGCGGCAAGGTCCCAGGAGACACCACTACCGAGGCCTCGACCTCGGCCGCTTATCTGGTCACCCGGGGCGTCCCCGACTCGGCCATCCTGCGCGAGGTCTCGGGCCGCAACTCGTGGCAGTCGCTGGCTGCGGCCGCCGCCATCCTCAAGCAGCGGGGGCTGGCCAAGGTGCTGCTCGTCTCCGACCCCTTCCACGACGCCCGCATCGCAGCCATGGCCAAGGAGCTGGGCCTCGAGGCCTACGTCTCGCCCACCCGGACCTCGCCCATCAAGGGAACCACCGAGAGCAAATATCTGGTCAAGGAGACCGTCGCCGTGGCCGCCGGCCGCATCGTCGGGTTCCGCCGCCTGATGGGCGTCGACAGCCGGGTCAAGGGTGTGCAGTCAGGCGTGACCAACGGCTAAAGTAACCAGTCGCCCTTCGGGGGTGGTGTAATCGGTAACACAGCTGGTTCTGGTCCAGTCGTTGGGGGTTCGAGTCCTCCCCCCCGAGCTCCGGCCCCCGGGCCGGTTTCTTTACAATTTGGCCCCATCGTCTAGCGGCCTAGGACACCACCCTCTCAAGGTGGCGGCACGGGTTCGAATCCCGTTGGGGCTGCTCATTCGAAAGTCGAAGGTCAATGGCCAGAGCACCGCGCGGACGACCGTCAGGCGTGGGGAGGGGCCTCGCGTGATAGCGAGTCCCGTCGTCGGCGTGGGCGCCAGCCAGCCTGGAGTTGCTCGTGGTCGCGTTGGCTTCGTCGTGCGCGCATGACATCGGTGCGAGTACAAATGCCGACGAGTTTGTCTGCGTCAATGACGGGCAGATGCTCGATCTGCTCCTCGAGCATCGTTTCCAGGGCGGCGCTGACGGTGTCGGTGGACGTGATGGACACGACGTCGCGGGCTGCTGCTTCACCAACCAGGCTGTCGTCGGTCCATTCTCCTTCTCGAAGGAGATCTCCGCGAGCGATGATGCCGAGGCATCGGCCTTCTTCGTCTACCACTGGGTAGGCCCCGTGTCCGTGGGCTTGGAAGCGCTCGGCTACCTCTCCGACGGATACGTTCCAGTTGACGGTTTCGACATGAGAGGTCATCACTGCAGCTACCGAGGTCGTGGTCAAGATGTCGGCGTGGTAGTCGGCGGGCACTCGAAGACCTCGACGGGTGAGCTTCTCAGTCATGATGCTGTCTCGCGCTATCGCGCTCGACACAAGTGTGGCGATGACGGTGGCCAGCATCAGCGGCAGGATGGCGTTGTAGTCGCGGGTGAGCTCGAAGAGAAAAACGATCGAAGTGAAGGTCGCCCGGGTCGCCGCCCCGAACGTGGCGGCCATGGCCACCAGGGCGAAGGCGCCCGGCGAGACGTGGACCCCGGGGACGTGTTCGGCTAGCCGGCCGAGGAGGGCGCCGAAGGAGCCGCTGATGAGCAGGATCGGCGCCAGGGTTCCCCCGGACGTACCTGAGGCCAGCGCCACCCACCAGGCGAGAAGCTTGGCCACGGCGAGGACCGCGAGCGTGCCAAGCGTCAGCCGGACGGTGAGCACCTGGCTGATCTGGTCGTAGCCGACGCCGAGGACCCGCGGCACGGCCAGCCCGATTGAGGCGAAGCCGACCGCGCCGATCGCCGGCCACCAGAACTGGCTCACTGGCAGGCGCCGGAAGCCGTCCTCGGCCAGGAACAGGCCCTTGTTGATGAGCACGGCCAGGCCGCCGCAGGCCAGACCGAGGGGAACGTAGAAGGGGAGCTGTGAGAGCCCCGCGAAGTTGTGTTGAGGAACGGCGAACAGTGGGCCGGTCCCGAAGAAGGCCGCGTGCATCCCGGCGGCCACGCTGGAAGCAAGCACGAGTGGCACGAGCGACCGGGTGGAGAATTCAAAGAGCAGAAGCTCAATGGCGAGCACCACCGCGGCCAGCGGGGCACCGAAGGTCGCCGCCATCCCCGCCGCCGCTCCCGAGGCGAGCAGAATCTTGCGCTCACTCGGCGACACCGCCACGACCTGGCCGAGCAGCGAGCCGATAGCCCCACCCGTGACGATGATCGGGCCCTCAGCCCCGAACGGTCCCCCGGTCCCGATTGCGATAGCAGCGGACAAGGGCTTGGCTAGCGCGGTGCGAGGAGCGATCCGGCTCTGTTTTGTCAGCACCGCCTCCATCGCCTCGGGGATGCCGTGACCCTGGATGATCGGCGCCCACTTGGCCATCAGCCCGACGATCAGACCTCCCGTTACCGCGACGACGACGATTAGGGGGCTGCGATGAAGGTGGGTGAAGGAGGGCACCTTCCAGCCCACGCGGTCGAAGAAGGCCAGATTGGTGATTAGTGCGATGAGGTGGATGAGGACGTAGGCGGCTCCACCGGCGGCCAAACCGACGAGGACGGCCAGGGCCGACAAGAGAAACAGCCGACGGGGCGGGGTGACCGGTGCGATGCACGTATCGTAGTACGACATGTCGCGGAAGTTG
>JAUTXA010000136.1 GCA_030838265.1 Actinomycetota bacterium
CTCGAGTGCTCGGGCCAGGTCACGGGCGGCAACTACTCGGGGCCCTGGTGGAAGAACCCCGATCCCCAGAAGATCGCCTTCCCCATCGGCGAGATCGAGGCCGACGGCACCGGCGTCATCACCAAGCCTCCCGGCACCGGCGGCATGGTCACCTTCGACACCGTGCGCGAGCAGCTCCTGTATGAGGTGCACGACCCGTCCCGCTACCTCAACCCCGACGTCGTGGCCGACTTCACGTCGCTCACCCTGACCGACCTCGGTGGCGACCGGGTGCGGGTCAGCGGGACGCGTGGCGCGCCGGCGCCCGAGCAGTACAAGGGTCTAGTGTGCACCCCGGCGGGCTGGGCGGGCGAGGCCAAGCTGGCCTACTCGTGGCCCGACGCCGAGGCCAAGGCGCGAGCCGCGTTGCGGTTCATCAAGGAGCGGGCGCTCGCCAACGGCGTCGAGGTCGAGGAGTGGCACGAGGAGTACTTCGGGGCGGGCGCCTACGGCGGGCCCACCGTCGACGCCGCACTGTCGGAGCCGCCCGAGGTCATCGGCCGGCTCGCTTGGCGCTGTGCCACCGCCGAGGTCGCGGGGTCTGTGAACCGCGACGCGGGAGTGCTCGGCCTCTCGGGCCCACCGACCATCACGGGGACGGGACGGGGCCGTGACGGCAAGCCGACCCAGTTGCTCTCGGTCGTCCCCTTCTTCGTCGACAAGGCCATGGTCGACGCCCAGGTCGCCATCGACGTCGAGGAGGTCTGAGCGGGTGGCCCGCATCCAGCTCCGCGATCTGTGCGGCGCCCGGTCGGGCGACAAGGGCGACATCAGCGATCTCTCGCTGTTCGCCGACACGCCGTCCGCCTACGAGGCCATCAAGGCGGTGGTCACGGCCGACGCCGTGAAGGCCCACTTCGGCTCGCTGGTGAAAGGCGAGGTCGTCCGCTACGAGGCCCCCAACGTCCTGGCGTTGAAGTTCGTGATGTACGAGGCCCTCGGTGGGGGAGCCCCCCAGAGCCTGCGCAGCGACAACCTCGGGAAGACCCATGGCGCCGCTCTGCTGCGCATGTGGGTCGACGTGCCCGACGACGTGGCCGCCTCGGCCTCCCGCCGTCACGCGCCCCTGCCCTAAACGTGCCAGGTGGTCGTGCAAACGACGGGATTCCCGTCGATTCCACGACCACCAGGCAACGCTTTGAGGGGGGGCAGGTGGGCTACCGGCCGGCCTCGATGCTCGTGACCTTGTACGAGCTGTCCATCTTGACGGTCACGTGCGATCCGTCCGACTTCACCACGTGGGCCTCGTAGGTGGCGCCTTCGGCGTCGTTCTCGACTCGCTCGATGGTGCCGCCGGGTACCGCGGCCGCAGCCGCCGCTCTGGCCTGGGTTGCCGAGTCACCGGTCAGCAGCGTCTCGGTGACGCCGTTGGCCTGGTGGCCGCCGAGGCTGGGGTCGCGGTGGGCCGGGGGTGCGCCGGCGGTGGACGGGGCGGTTGCGGTGGTGGCCGCAGTCGTCGACGTGGTCTGGGCGGTGGCGGCCCCACCGAGAAAGCTGGCGCCGATGGCGCCGCCCAGGAGGGTGCTGCCCACGACAGCAGCGCCGATGGCTGCCTTGCGGAGGGGATGCATTGTTGGCTCCTTTGGTCTGTCGCTCCCCAACGGTTGGGGTGACAGGACGAACAATGCGGGTTGGCCATGGGCCGTCCCTGAGAGGAACCTGGGAGCCCGGTCAGAATCCTGGTGCCGGTAGCGTGAGCGGCGATGGGCTTCTTCGAGAAGAACCGCGAGCAGCTGATCGAGCGGGGAATCGACCCGGCTCGACTTCCGCCCGGCCAGTACTTCACCGAGCGCTTTCCCGTCCTGCATGCGGGCGATGTTCCCGACTACGGCGGCGACCTGTCGGGCTGGTCGTTCCGCCTCTTCGGCTTGGTCGGCGCCGACAAGACGCTGTCGTGGGATGAGCTCATGGCGCTGCCGTCCGCCGACGTCACCGTCGACATTCACTGCGTGACCAAGTGGTCGAAGTTCGACACCGTGTGGACGGGCATCCCGTTCGACGAAGTCATGAAGCTGACGCCGATCGACCCCGCCGCTACTCACGTGATGTGCCACAGCGAGTACGGCTTCACCGCCAACATCCCTCTCGAGGACTGCATCGGCACCGACGAGCGAGGCCAGCCCCGCGCCCTTCTGGCTCACCACTACGACGGCCAACCCCTTGAGCCCGACCACGGCTACCCGCTGCGGTTCTTCGTCCCCCACCTCTACTTCTGGAAGTCGGCCAAGTGGCTGCGCGGCCTCGAGCTCATGGCCGGCGACCGCCCCGGGTTCTGGGAGGAGAACGGCTACCACCTCTACGGCGACCCCTTCAAGGAACAGCGCTTCTGGGGCGACTGAGTCAGCCGTCCGCGCGCATCTGGCGCAGGCGGGCGACGACATCGGGGAAGGCCGAGGCGAAGGCGTCGACGTCAGCATCGGTTGACGACCAGCCGACCGAGAGGCGCAGGGATCGGTCGGCGTCGACGCCCATGGCGGCGAGGACGGGGGAGGGCTCGAGCGATTCGGACGAGCAGGCGCTCCCCGAGTGGGCGGCGATGCCAGCCTGATCGAGGGCGAGGAGGACGGCCTCGGCCTCGACGCCGTTGACCCCCAGGCACACGATGTGGGGCAGGGTGCCTCGCATGTCCGGGTAGTCGTCGATCGGGAGTGGGCCGTACGAGACGACGCCCTCGACCGACAGGGCGGCGGCGCGCAACCGGTCGGTCAGCATCTGCTGGCGGACGCTCTCGGCGGCGAGGTCGGCCTCGAGGGCAACGGCGAACCCGACGGCGGCGGCCACGTTCTCCATGCCGCCGCGTCGGGCTCGCTCCTGCTCGCCGCCCACGACGAAGGGGTCGAGGCGCAGACCGCGCCGCACGAGGAGGGCGCCGATGCCGCGCGGCCCGCCGAGCTTGTGGGCCGAGATCGACATCAGGTCGGCACCGACGGCGCCGAAGTCGATGGGCACGTGGCCGGCGGCGGCGGCGGCATCGACGTGCACGAGGGCGTCGGCGTGGCGGCAGGCGGCGACGATCGCGTCGAGGGGTTGGAGCGTGCCGACCTCGTGGTTTCCCCACTGGCAGTTAGCCAGGGCGACGTCTCGCCCGGCCACGGCCTGGGTGACTTCGGCGACCGAGATCCGCCCGTCGCCGTCGACCGCCGGTTCGATGACCGGCGCCCCGGAACGGGCCGACGCGTCCCGCACCGCCGAGTGCTCGACGGCGGCGGCCACGATCGCACCGCCGGGCTTGGCCGCCACCGCTCCGAACACGGCGGCGTTGATCGACTCGGTCGCCCCGCTGGTGAAGATGACCTCACGGGGCCGCGCCCCCAACGCCGCGCCCACCCGCTCGCGGGCGTCCTCGAGGGCGGCGCGGGCCATGCGTCCCTCGGTGTGCACCCGTCCCGGGTCAGCGCCCGAGACCCACTGCGCCATCGCCTCGATGACCTCGGGCCGGACGGGTGAGGTCGACGCGTGGTCGAGGTAGTGGCGGGCCACGATGGGCCCCGCTCAGACGACCGTGACGCAGGCGTCGTCGCCGAGCGCCCGGGACGACTCGGTGAGCGTGGCCCGGTCGCCGTGCATGGCCGTCAGCATCCCCCGCACCATGCCCCGATCGACGGCGCAGATGACGGGGTGCTGGGACGCCGTCTCGCCGAAGGGGCAGGCGTCGCGAATGACGGCGATGCTCGAGCCCCGCGCCTCGGCGTGGGCCGCGAAGCCGTGGGCGGTGAGGGCGTCGGCCACGGCGTGCAGCGAGGCCCGGAACGACCGGTGGCTCTCGCCCGGCGCCATCTGGGCGGCCAGCGACCGGCCGTAGGCCTCACCCACCTCCTCGGCCATGGCTTCGGCCTGCTCGACCGGCACCAGGGCCAGGGCCCGACCGAGCAAGGTGACCAAGAGATCGTCCTTGCGCGTGGGGAACTGCAGGGCCATGTCCTTCTCGGCCACCGAGTAGCGCTTCGACGGACGGCCGACGCCCCCACCGGCTTGGCGTCCGACGCTGACGTCGACGTAGCCCCCCGCCGCCAGCTTGTCGAGGTGGTGGCGGGCCACGTTGGGATGCAGTGAGAAGCGCTCGGCGACCTCGGCCGCAGTCACGCCCGGTTCGGACTGGCGGACGTACAGGTAGATGGCCCGACGGCTCGGATCGCCGAAGGCGTTGGTCACGGCGGTGACGGCGGCCGAGAACTCGTCGCCGGCCAGCGACCGCTCGATCAACGTCTCGGCCGATGCCTGGCCCGACGTCTCGCCTGAGTCCTCGCCTGAGCCCTCGCCTGTAGGAACCGAAGCCACGGCCACTATTCTACCTATCGCCGTAGGAGAAATGAGGCGAGGAGTGGGTGTGCCGGTGGACGAAGCGAGGGTGCGGCGGGCAATCGGAGACGTGCGCGACCCGTCCCTGCGCCGATCGCTGGCCGAGACGGGCCTCCTCGCCGACCTGGCCGTGCACGACGACGCTCTCACCGTCGGCATCGCCGCCCCCGAGTCGCCGTGGCGGCAGTGGCCCGAGCTGACCCGCCGCATCAAGGCGGCGGCGGCCGGCGCGGGCATCGACCCCGAGCGGGTCGAGGTGCTGGGCCGGCCCATGAACGACGACGAGGTCGAGGTCCTCTACCGCGTCCTCAAGGGCCCTCAGGCCGCGCACGAGAACGCGGGCCAAGCCGGCCACGGCCACGCCGCCGGCCCCTCGACGTCGGCCCCGTTCATGGAGCCCGATGCCAAAACCCGCGTCCTCGGCATCAGCTCGGGCAAGGGTGGCGTGGGCAAGTCGTCGGTCACCGTGAACCTGGCCATCTCGCTCACCAAGCTGGGCCACGAGGTCGCCATCCTCGACGCTGACGTCTACGGCTTCTCCGTCCCCAAGATGCTCGGCATCACCGACGACCCCATCGCCATCGAGCGCGACCTCATGATCCCGCCCGTGGCCCACGACGTGGCCTGCATCTCGATGGACTACTTCGTCCCCGAGGACAAGGCCCTCATCTGGCGGGGCCCGATGCTGCACAAGGCCCTCGAGGAGTTCCTCAACAACGTCTACTGGGGCGAGCCCGACTACCTCCTCTTCGACATGCCTCCGGGGACGGGCGACGTCGCCCTCTCGATGGCCCAGTACCTGCCCCGCGCCGAGATGTACGTGGTGACCACGCCCCAGGCCGCAGCCCAGCGGGTGGCCAAGAAGTCGGCCCAGATGGCCCGCGACCCCAAGATCAACCTGTCGCTGGCCGGCATCATCGAGAACATGTCGTGGTTCACCGGCGACGACGGCAAGCGCTACGAGCTGTTCGGATCGGGCGGGGGACAGTCCCTGGCCGACGACCTTGGTGTGCCCCTCATCGGCCAGATCCCCCTCGTCCCCGAGCTGCGGGAGGGCGGCGACATCGGCGTCCCCGTCACCATCGCCGACCCCAGCAGCGAGGCCTCACTCGCTTTCGAGGGCATCGCCAAGTGGGTCGAGGGCCACGGCCCCCGCCGCATCGTCCCCAAGGGCCTCAAGCTCATCTAAACGAGAGGTTCTGGCACCAGATCTGGCCGTCCTGACGACCAACTCTGGTGCCAAAATCGGCTTTGGGGATCGTCAGGCCGGGGCGAAGCGGGCGGCGTCGTCAGCCGCGTAGACCGCGACGGCGGAGTCGGCCCGCTCGGTCGATCGCAGGGCGTCGACCACCGACGTGACCTGGGCGGCCGGGATGGCGGCGGTCATCTCGGTGGACGGCATCTGGGTCCGCACCCGGCTCAGCATGCAGCCGACCGATGCGGCGACGGTGCCGGCCTTGGCCAGGGCGACGATGTGGCACTGGGGCTTGCCTTCCATGGCCATGGACGGGACGGCGTCGTGCAGCACCATCATCTGCTTGGCGTTGAGGCGCAGCAGCACCACGTCGGGGTCGAGCGGCGAGGCAGCCAGTGGCCCGTAGGTGATCCGCTCGGCCGGCCCCTCGACGACCGGGATGTTGGGGACGTCGTCCATCGTCACCCAGCCCGACTCGAGCAGGGCGGCCACGTCGGAGTTGCCGACCACGTCACCCCATCCCTTGAAGCCGTGGGTCACCGAGCCCACGCTGCAGTTGCCGTGATCGGCGGCCTCGGTCGAGAAGGTCCGGTCGGTTCCC
>JAUTXA010000071.1 GCA_030838265.1 Actinomycetota bacterium
CGGGCCGCGGCCCGCTCGATGGCGTCGAAGATCACTGATCCGGGGTCGGCCCCCTCGGCGCCGCGCACCAGATCGGCACCCACCCGCTCGGCCCACAGCTCGAGCTGCTCGCCGGCCGCGGCCCGGAACGTGTCACCCGCCGCCATGATCACCTTGCGCCCGGCGTCGGCCTCGCGCTTGCCCAGCTTGCCGATCGTGGTCGTCTTGCCCACGCCGTTGACCCCGACGAAGAGCCAGACGTTCGGTTGGCCGGGCTCGAAGCGCAGCCCTCGGTCGGCCGACGACAGGCTCTTCTTGAGGTCATCCTTCAGGGCGTCGACCAACGCGGCCGACGTCGTCATTCCCTCGGCCTTCACCCGCAGCCGCAGGTCGCCCAGCAAGTTCGTGGTCAGGCCCACCCCGACGTCGGCCCGGATGAGAGCCTCCTCGAGCTCGTCCCACGTGTCGTCGTCGATGTCGGTGCGCGACAGGACGCTCCCGATGTAGCCGGCGAACGCCTCTCGCGCCTTCGACAGGCGGTCGCGGAACCGAGGCTTGACGGCGACGGGCTCGTCGAGGACCTGTTCTTCGAGCTCGGGCGGGAGGGCAGGCTCGATCTCGTCGGGGGCCGCCTCGGCGGGCGCCTCGACATCGACCTCGGGCCCGCCGACGGTCGGCGTCGCCACGTCGACTGAAGGGCGCGGGGCCTCCTTGGGTCGCGTGACGTCGCGGGCGGGCGGTTCGAGCTCGACCCCCCGGTTGCGGCGGCCCACGACGGTGACGCCGGTAATGACGAGGATGACGCCGACCAGGACGAGCAGGGCGAAGAAGACTTGCATTGGGACCGCAGCCTACCGGCGCTCTGTCGAGGGCCGATCAGGCCCCGGCGGACACCCGCTCGCTGATGACCCGAGACGAACCGCCGGGCTGCATGGTGACGCCGTAGAGGCAGTCGGCGGCCTCCATGGTGCGCTTCTGATGGCTGACGACCAGCAACTGGGCCTCTTCCCGGAACTCGTGAATGAGGTCGAGGAAGCGGTGGAGGTTGACGTCGTCGAGGGCGGCCTCGACCTCGTCCATCAGGTAGAAGGGCGAGGGACGGCTGCGGAAGACGGCGAAGAGGAAGGCCAGCGCGGTCAGCGAACGCTCCCCGCCCGACAGCAGCGAGAGCTTCCGCACGTTCTTTCCCGACGGACGGGCCTCGACCTCGATCCCCGTCTCGAGCAGGTCGTCGGGCGCCGTCAAACGAAGGCGGCCGATGCCGCCCGGGAAGAGGGTCGAGAACAGCTTGGTGAAGTTGTCGGCCACGTCGGCGTAGGCGGCCGAGAAGACGTCGACGATCTCGGTGTCGATGGCCCTGATGACCTTGGCCAGCTCGCGGCGGCTGCCCTTGACGTCTTCGAGCTGAGCTTCGAGGAAGGTGTGACGCTCCTGGAGGGCGGTGAACTCCTCGAGGGCCAGCGGGTTCACCGGCCCCATGAGGCGAAGCTCGCGCTCGAGCTCGCGGGCCCGGTGGGGGGCCGTCGTCCCCGGCGGCAGCTCGGGGCACTCGGCCACCATCGCGGTGTCAGGCTCGCAGTCGAAGTCGCGCCGCAAGGTCTCGACCGCGGCCTCGAGTCGCAGCCTCACCTCGGTGTCGTCGAGCTCGGCCCGCTGCGCCTTCTCGCGCAGCTCCGACAGCTGGCGCTCGGCCGCCACCCGCTCGCGGCGCAGCTGGTCGAGGCGTTCGGCCGAGGCCCGCACCGAGTCGCCGTGGCGCCGGCGCTGCTCGCGGAGGTCGGCCAGACGGGCCTCGACGGTGACCAGGCGCTCGTCGACCAGGGCGACCAATCGCTCGGTGGCGACGGCCGTCGTCTCGAGGCGGATGCGGCGATCGCCCGCCTCGGCCGCCTCACTGGCGTGGGACCGCAGGCGCTCGTCGAGCTCGGCCAGCCGACGGGAGAGGAAGGCGCGGCGCTCGTCGAGGCCGCCGGCCCGCACTTCGAGGTCGGTCTTCAGGGCGGCGACGGCCGACGCCCGCTGGTCGATGCGGCCGCGGGCGGCCTTCAACGCGGTCGCCCGCTCGACACCGGCCGCCTCTTCGGCCTCGAGGGCGGGGAGAATCGACTCGAGCTCGGTCACCCGATCCGCATCGCGCGCCACCCGCTCGGTCACCTCGGCGAAGTGGGTGGCGAGGGTGTCGGTCTCGGTCGCCGCGTCGCGCCGCTCGCTCTCGACCCGCTGCAGCCCGTCCGACGCGCTGGTCAGCCGGGTGTCGTTGGCGTCGAGCGATCGGGCCAGCTCGGCCTCGGCCGCCTTGGCCCCGGCCAGATCCTGGCGGGCGGCCAACAGCTGGGCGTCGAGGCGCTCGAGCTCGGCCTCGGCCTCGGCCGTGCGCCGCCGGGCCTCGTCGAGCGCCGCGCCCGTGGCCCCGGCGCCCGCCGCGCCCGTCCGCCAACCCAGGGTCGAGAAGCGGTCACCGTCACGGGTCACCGCCACCACACTGGGGTGGGCGAGCACCAGGTCGAGGGCCTCCTGCCATCCGCCGTCGACGCACACCGCCGAGGCCAGCAGGGTGTCGAGAAGGCGGTCGCCACTGGGCCGTCGAGAGCGCACGTGGGCCCGCACTGCCTCGCCCGCGACCGTGGCCTCGAGCGACAGCGACCCGGGGACGGACGTGGCGTCGAGGGCCAGGACGGAGCCGGCGTGGCCCCCTTCCCGCAACGCAGTGATCGCAGCCCGCGCTGCGTCGACGCCGTCGACCACGACCGACGCGATGGCCTCGCCGGCGGCCGCTTCGAAGGCGGCCTCCCATCCCTCGTCGACATCGACCATCTCGAGCAGGGTGCCGACCACGCCGTCGACATCGGCCAGCCGCTCGGCGCCGGCCCGGGCCCGGGCTTCGTCGAGGGCCAGGGCCAGGGCGTCGGCCCGGGCCGACCACGAGTGGTGGTCGGCATCGGCGGCTCGACGGGTGGCCTCGAGGGCGGCCAGCGACTCCTCGGTCTGGCGGCGGGCCTTCTCGGCGTCGTCGAGGTTGGCGACCAGCGGTTGCTCGGCCCGGTCGGCCTCGGCCATCTCGCGGCGCAGCCGCGTCGACTCGGCGTCGAGGCGGGCCATCTTCTGGCCCAGCGACTCGAGGCGGCGCTCGAGGCGCTCGACCTCGGACGCCCCCCGCTGCACGGCGGCCCGCAAGGCGGCCAGCTCGCCCCGGATCTCGGCCGCCTGGCCTCCGGCGATGGGCCCCTCGTCGTCATCCCAGTCGCCCTCGAACTCGGCCCGCTCGGCGGCCAGGGTGGCCTCGGCCTCGGCCAGCTCCTCGGCCTTGGGCAGGAGCGACGCGGCCTCGGCCTCGACATCGGCCAGCTCGCTGGTGAGGCGGGCCTGCTCGGCCTCGAGGGTGGCGATGACAGCCTGGTCGACCGACGACGCCAGCTCGCGGGTGACCGACCGGCGCCGCTCGGCCAACAGGGCCGACAGGCCGCGGGCCCGCTCCCTGAGGGACTCGAACCGCACTAGGGCGTCGCCCAGGTCGTCGCCGCCGCGCGCCGTCAGGTCGGCCTCGGCCGCCATCACCTGGGTGTCGAGGTTGGCCAGCGTTGTCCGTAAGCCCGACTCGGTGGTCGCGGCCTCGGTCCGCACCCGGGCATTGGCCTCGAGGCGGGACCGGTGGGTGGCGATCTCCTTGCCCGCCAGGTGCAGGCGGATGCCCTGGAGCTCTTCGACCAGGCTGCCGTGGCGACGGGCGGCGTCGGCCTGGCGCTCGAGGGGACGCAGCTGGCGTCGGACCTCGCGCAGGAGGTCCTGCAGCCGGAGCAGGTTGCCGTCGGTCGACTCGAGCCGGCGCTGGGCCTTCTCGCGACGGCGGCGGAACTTCAAGACGCCGGCCGCCTCTTCGATGATGAGGCGCCGCTCCTCGGGCCGGGCATTGAGGACGGCGTCGAGCTGACCCTGCGAGACGATCACGTGCTGCTGGCGACCGACGCCCGAGTCGGAGAGAAGCTCTTGCACGTCGAGGAGCCGGCAGGGCACGCCGTTGATGGCGTACTCCGACTCGCCCGAGCTGCGGAACAAGGTGCGGGTGATGGTGACCTCGGTGAACTCGATGGGCAGCAGCCCGGCCGAGTTGTCGATGGTCAGGCTGACCTCGGCCCGTCCGAGGGCGGGGCGCTTGGCCGACCCGGCGAAGATCACGTCCTCCATCTTCGAAGATCGCACCGTGCGCGGCCCTTGGGCGCCGAGCACCCAGGCCACGGCGTCGACGATGTTCGACTTGCCGCTGCCGTTGGGCCCGACGACCGCCGTGATCCCCGGTTCGAGCTCGAGGACCGTGGTGTCAGCGAAGGACTTGAAGCCCTTGAGAGTGAGCGTCTTCAGGAACACGCGGAGCCGAGGGTATACCGCCCCCGGCACCCCACCGCGGACCGGCCTGTGACCAGGATGTCTAGGGGTTTTCCGGGCTTGGAGCGGCCCCGCCCTCGCCGCTCTGGCGCTGGCGCTGCCACTCCTCGTACTGCTCCTTGCGGCGCATCTCGGCCTCCCGCCGCTTCAGGTCCTCGTTCCACTCGGCCAGGCGCCGCTTCTCGGCCGCCGCCGCCTCGGCGTCCTCCGGCGCGGGCGACCCCGTGCGGAGCCGGGCCAGGAACTCGGGGTCGTCGTCAGGCCGGGACGGGCGGCCGCCCTGGGCGCTCCGGTACTTCGAGGAGCCGGGCTCGAAGCTCGTCCCCTGGGGACGGCCCAGGATCAGCCAGGCGATCGACCCGATATCGGGGATGAAGAACACGATGAACAGCCAAAACAGCTTGGGCAGGTTGCGGACCATGGCGTCATCGGTCGAGATGACGTCGAAGATGCAGTAGATCCACAAACCCAGCAGGACGAGCGCTACGGCTCCGTCCACCTCGAGCATCGCACGACCCCCCTTGCCCGAAGGCTCAGTTCAGACCTGACACTGCTGGCAGTAGAAGGTCGAGCGGCCCCCGGTCTTCTCCCGCACAATGGGACTTCGACACCGACGGCACGCTTCCCCCTCGCGGTCGTAGACCTTGTGCTCCTTCTGGTACTCGCCGATGTGGCCGAAGAGGTCGCGATACTGCTCGTCGGCCAGCGACGAGCCCCGGTGCTTGATGGCCTCCTGCAGGGTCTCGACCATGGCGCGGTAGAGGCGGCGCACCTCCTGCGACGACAGGGTCTCGCTGCCACGGTCGTGGCGGAGCCCGGCCGCGAAGAGGATCTCGTCGGAGTAGATGTTGCCGATGCCGGCCACGAACTTCTGGTCCATGAGCAGCGGCTTGAGCTTGGTCTTCTGGGCCGTCAGGCGCTCGGCGAACACGGTCCAGCTGAAGACGTCCTCGACCGGATCGAAGCCCAGGTGGGCCAGCTCGGAGACCTGGCTCTCGAGCTCGTCGGGGGCGGTGACGAAGAGCTCGCCGAACGTGCGGGGATCGACGTAGCGGAGCTGGCCGCCCTGCGTGAAGGTGATCACCACGTGGGTGTGCTTGGCCTTGGGCTCCTTGGCCGACTTGGTGCGGAGGAGCTGGCCGCTCATGCCGAGGTGGATCACCAGTAGCTCGCCGCTCTCGAGCTTGACGAGCAGGTACTTGCCCTTGCGGCTGACGCCGGTGATCTTCTGGCCGTCGAGGCGCGAGGTGAACTGCTTCTTGGTCTTGTGGCGGCGGATGGAGCGCAGGCCGGTGACCTCGACCTCCTTGATGCGCTTGCCGACGACCTCTTTCTCGAGGTCGCGCCGGATCGTCTCGACTTCGGGCA
>JAUTXA010000226.1 GCA_030838265.1 Actinomycetota bacterium
TCGCGATGGTCGGCCAGGGGCACGCCGTCGAAGGGGACCGTCATGCCGTGGCGGATGGTCGTCATGTCACAGATCCTTCCAGAAGCGCACGATGGCGGACTGACTGGCGGTGCCGAGCAGGGTGCCGTCCTCGGCCCACATGTGGACCAAGCCGTGACCGAAGCCGTGTGAGACGGCGTGGATCCGGATGTCGAGCAGCACCCACTCTGTCGGCACCAGCTGGGCCACCCGGATGGTGTTGTCGAGGCTGTTCCCTCCGGCGCGCGCTCCGAGGGCCTGGCCGATGCCGAAGGGCACGTAGTCACCGAACACGGCGAGGGCCGGCCCCGACATCTCCAACAGGTCGGGCATCCGGACCCACAGGGCGCTGCGGCCGTCGGTCGAGGGCGAGCCGTCGAGCTCGTGGAAGACCCGTCCGGTGGCCACCCGGGTGTCGAGCCGGGACGAGATGTCGTTGAGGTTGCCCCGCCAGTGCATGCGGGGCTCGCACTCCTCAGGACCGGGGACCTGGGGCCGCACCGACCACTGCCCCGTCGCCTCGAGCGGACGCCGTCCCAACGCCGCGTTCACGGTCAGGATCTCGTCGCCGTCGACGCGCCCCACGGCCCGGGCCTGGCTGATCTGGTGGCCGTGGACAGCGACCGTGACCTCGATGTCGAGCACCGACGGCGGACGGGCGTACGAGAGGTACTGGGCCGTGGCCCACACGATGGGCCGGCCTGTCGTGCCTTCCATGGCGGCGACCGCGGCACCGAGGCCGGCGCCACCGAACAGGAAGCCGCCACCCGTCGAGATCCCCTGGACGACGGGCAGTCGCCAGTGGCGATCGTCGTCGCCCGGCTCGAGCCCGAGGAAGGTCTCCGCGTCCATGGCGGCGGACTCTAGGTGGCGCCGCGGCGTGCGCTGCTGGCTCCGGAGGGGAAGGATCACGGCATGACCGACGAGACCCTGCCGCCCGAGGAGCCGTTCGAGTTCGAGAAGGAGCAGGACGAAGAGCTCGCCGGCCTGCCGCCCGACGAGGCCGACGCCGCCATCGAGGAGACCCTCGAGGACTCACCGATGCACGACCTGGGCGAGGTCGGCATCCTCGACGAGGACCCCAACATCGTGGGCGAGGTCGGCCCGACCGACGTCCCTCCCGGTGAAGACCCTCCCGAGCCCGCCGAGGCCCCCATCCCCTAGCGGCCACGAGCTCGTCCGCCTCTTTTCTTGCTAACCGGGCCGGAAATCGCCCCGAATCGCGGCATTTTCCGGCCCAGTTTGCAAAAGGGGGGTGTGGAAGATGGGAGGGGAGATGGGAGGGGGACATGGGGGAATTTGCCTAGTTTTTAGGCACGGGCGGTTTCGTTGTCACACCCCCCGCTCATACTTGGACTCATGGAGAAGCAACTCGTTCTCATCGAGACCAAGGGCCAGAAGCGGCGTCCGTCGTGGGCCCTCGACGAGCGCACCCGGCAGACCGGCCGGCAGGGCGTCGCCGAGGCCCGCAAGGCGCTGGCCAAGGCCATCAAGCGCACCGCGGCCTGACTCCGCCGTAGCATCCGGGGCCATGGGGATCGGGTCGTGGATCGTTGTGGGCTTCCTGGCCGCAGTCATCGCCGGGATGATCACGGGGCAGCGCCAAGAGGGGTGCATCACCAAGATCGTCGTCGGCGTCATCGGGGCGTTGATCGGCGGGGCCCTCGCCAAGACCGCGGGCTACGGCACGCTGACCGGCATCAACTTCAGATCGGTCGTCATCGCCGCCCTCGGCGCCACCGCCTTCCTGCTGGTCCTCGGCGCCCTCGAGGGCCGGCGCCGGCACCTCTAGAGCCACTCCCGACCCCCCATTAGGCTGCGGCCATGCCTGATGTCGTGATCGTCGAAGCCGTCCGCAGCCCCATCGGCCGTCGGGGCGGTGGTCTCTCGACCATGCACCCGGCCGACCTCCTCGGTGCCGTGCAGAAGGCGGCCATCGAGCGGGCGGGCATCGACCCGGCCACCGTCGACCAGATCGTGGCCGGCTGCGTCACGGCCGTGGGTGAGCAGTCCTTCAACATCGGCCGCACGGCCTGGCTCAGCGCCGGCCTGCCCCTGTCGGTGGCCGCCACCACGATCGACAGCCAATGTGGGTCGTCGCAGCAGGCCACCAACCTGGCCGCCGGGCTCATCGCGTCGGGCGCGGTCGACACGGTCCTGGCGTGCGGTGTCGAGTCCATGAGCCGCATCCCCCTCGGCTCGAACACCAAGGCCGGGCCCGGCCGGGCCATCCCCAAGACCTACTTCGGCCACTACGAGTTCACGTCGCAGTTCGAAGGGGCCGAGCGCATCGCCGAGAAGTGGGCCATCACCCGGGCCGACACCGACGCCTTCGGCCTGCAATCCCAGCAGCGGGCCGCCCGGGCCTGGAGCGAGGGTCGCTACGAGCGCGAGGTCGTCGCCATCGACGCGCCCGACGTCGACGACGAAGGCAAGCCCACCGGCTCGACCCACCAGGTGACGAGGGACGAGGGCCTGCGCGAGACGTCGCTCGAGAAGCTGGCAACGCTCAAGCCCGTCGCCCGCGAGGACGGCGTCCACACCGCCGGCACCTCGTCGCAGATCTCCGACGGCGCCGCCGCCGTGTTGCTGATGTCGGCCCACAAGGCCAAGGCCCTCGGGCTCAAGGCCCGCGCTCGCATCGCCCACCAGTGCCTCGTCGGGGTCGATCCCGTCCTCATGCTCACCGGCCCCATCGACGCCACCCAGCGGATCCTCGACCGCTCCGGCCTGTCGATGGCCGACATCGATACCACCGAGATCAACGAGGCCTTCGCATCGGTCGCCCTGGCCTGGGCCCGCGAGATCAACGGCGTCGACATGGAGAAGGTGAACCCCAACGGCGGGGCCATCGCCCTCGGTCACCCGGTCGGCTGCACCGGCGCCCGTTTGGTCACCACCGCCCTCCACGAGCTCGAGCGCACCGACGGCACCCACGGCCTCATCACCATGTGCTGCGGCGGTGGGCTGGGCACCGGCACCCTGATCGAGCGGATCTAGGGCGCCCGCCCGAGCGAGGCGACTAGCGTGGGCGCAAACCGCAACAAACGGGGAAAGGCAGCATGAGCGGAGCCACGCCGGCGAAGCGAGGACTCGACCTGGAGGCGCACGCCGAGGTCGAGCAGCGTGACGGCAGTGTCGTGGTGCGCATCCCGGCGCTCGAGCTGGCGGCCGAAGGCTCGTCGCTCGAGACGGCGTGGGCCCGCCTCATCGAGAACCTGGTCGCCGCCCTCCCCCACGACGCCGTGCTCCGCCGCCGGCTCGACGACCTGGCCCGCGACCACGCCCGCCCCGTGCCGCCGCCTCGCTCCCTCGACCTCACGGCCCATGAGGCCCTGAGTGCCATCCCGCCCGTCGACGCCGAGGGCTTGCAGTTCCTCCTCACCGGCCCCCATCCGGTCCTCATCGAGTTCTGGGCCGAGTGGTCCGAGCCCTGTGTCGCCTTGGCGCCCGAGCTGCTGGCCGCCGCCACCCAGCTCGACGGGCAGGTCGAGGTGGTCCGCGTCGACATCGACCGAGAGAGTGACCTGGTCGAGGAGTTCGGGATCCGCAGCGTGCCGACGCTGCTGCTCCTCACCCAGGACGGCGAGCGACTGCGCCTCTTCGGATCGCGGCGGCGGGCCCAGCTGTTGGGTGAGCTCGAGCCCTTCTTGCGCCATCCCGCCGTCTAAGCCCCGATAGCGAAGGGCCGCGCCATAGGGTGCGGTCATGAACGAGGTGGCTCTCGGGACGCGGTCCGGCCGCTGGGTGCTGGCCACCGCCGTGCTCGGTTCGGGGATGGTCTTCCTCGACGGTTCGGTCGTCAACGTGGCGTTGCCGACGATCGGCAAGGACCTCGGAGCCGGGCTCTCTGGTCTGCAGTGGACGGTGAACGCCTACCTCCTCACCCTGGCCTCGCTCATCCTCGTCGGCGGTTCATTGGGCGATCGCTTCGGCCGCCGCCGCATCTTCGTGATCGGCACGATCTGGTTCGCGGCGGCATCCGCAGTCTGCGGACTGGCCCCGAACGTCGGCCTCCTCATCGCCGCCCGCGGCCTGCAAGGCATCGGTGGCGCCCTGCTCACCCCGGGGAGCCTCGCCCTCATCCAGGCCACCTTCCGCCAACAAGACCGGGCTCGGGCCATCGGGGCCTGGTCGGGATTGGCCGGAGCCTCCACCGCTCTCGCTCCCGTGCTGGGCGGATGGTTGGTCTCGTCGGTGTCGTGGCGGGCCGTCTT
>JAUTXA010000234.1 GCA_030838265.1 Actinomycetota bacterium
CAGTTGCCGCCCTCGATCTGATGGGCGGCGGTGGCGGATCCCCAGATGAACCCGTCGGGGAAGGCGATCGTCATCCCGATGACACTAGGGCGACCGTCAACCAGCGGTCAGTTGCGGCGAGCGTCGACGGGGTGGTTGGCCAGCAGCGCCAACGCGCTCCGTTGACGGCGCAACACGGCGCGCCACAGGCCAAGGGGCTCAGCCGTGTGGAAGTCGTCCGGGAAGGCATCGACGATGACCCACGCTCCCTCGCCGAGCTCGTCCTCGAGCTGACCCGCCCCCCAGCCGGCATAGCCGGCGAAGATGCGCAGATCGCCCACGGTCGGCGCGACCTCATCCGGCTCGGTGTCGAGATCGAGGGTGACCACCCCGGGGCTGATCAGCTGCATGCCCCGGCCCTCGCGCTGGCCGGGGCGGAGGCGGCCGAGACAGACGGCGACGTCGGGAGCCACCGGGCCACCGACGAAGATCAGCTCGGGCGGGGCCGCCAGGTCGTCCCATCGGGGCAGCGGGTCGCCGACCGCCGTCTCGCTCGGCCGGTTGAGCACGACACCGAGGGCGCCGTCGTCGCTGTGCTCGATCATCAAGAGGACGGTTCGGGCGAAGTTGGCGTCGACCAGGACGGGAGTTGCCACCAACAGGCGACCCTTTGCCGTCTCGGCCATGCGCCATCTTCGCGTCTGGAAGGATGCAGCGGTGACCCAGGCCGCCCTCGACGACCTCGTCTCCCTCCTCGACCTCGAACCCATCGAGGTCAACATCTTCCGGGGTCGGAGCCCGGACGAGAACCGACAGCGCGTCTTCGGCGGCCAGGTGGCGGGCCAGGCCCTGGTTGCCGCCGGTCGCACCGTCGACCCGACCCGCCAGGTGCACTCGCTGCATGCCTACTTCCTGCGCCCCGGCGACCCGACGGTGCCGATCATCTACGAGGTCGACCGCATCCGCGACGGCAAGTCGTTCACCACGCGCCGGGTCGTCGCCATCCAACACGGCAAGGCCATCTTCAACCTCTCGGCCTCGTTCCAGGTGGCGGAGTCGGGCGCCGACCATCAGCTGCCGATGCCCGAGGCCCCCGACCCCGAGTCGCTGCCCACCTTCCACGAGCGGATGGAGCCCTGGAAGGAGCAGATGGGCGACTGGTACAGCCGGCCCCGACCCATCGACATCCGCTACGTCGACGACCCTCCCCGCGCCCTCGACCGCACCGAGAAGCGCCAGGCCGAGCAGCAGGTGTGGCTGCGGGCCGACGGCACCCTTCCCGACGACCCGCTTCTGCACGTGTGCATCGTCGTCTACGCCTCGGACATGAGCCTCCTCGACTCGGTCCTCATGGCTCACAACCTGAGCTGGGACCAACCCTCACTGATGGGTGCCAGCCTCGATCACGCCATGTGGTTCCACCGGTCGTTCAAGGCTGACGAATGGCTCCTCTACGACCAGGAGAGCACGTCAGCGTCGGGCGCCCGGGGCTTGGCTCGGGGCGAGATCTTCCGCCACGACGGCGCTCTGGTGGTCAGTGTGGTGCAAGAGGGCCTCATCCGCCTGGTCGGCGGGAAGTAGCCACCATGGGCAAGGCGATGCTCGCCCTCGTGGGTGCCCTGGCTCTCACCGGGGCGGCCTGCCACTCGGGCCCGAAGCGGGCCGCCACCTCTCCGTCGACCACGGTGACGGCGGCGCCGACCACCACGTCGACTGCGGCGCCCACCACCTCGACCGCGCCGGCGGTGCCGACCGATCCGCTACCCCGGCTGCGGCTCGAGAAGCTCGTCCAATTGACCCAGCCCATCGCCGCGGGTGTCCGGCCCCGCGGCGACGGCACGCTCTACGTGGCCCAGAAGAACGGCAAGATCTTCATCCTGAAGGACGGGACGGCGAACCAGATCCTCGATCTGTCGGGCCAGATCGCCAAGGGGGGCGAGCAGGGCCTCTTGGGCTTGGCCATCAGCCCGGCCGACAAGCTCTACGTCGACTTCACCGACACCAACGGCGACACCCGAGTCGTCGAGTACGCCTTCGCCGGTGCCGGCATCAACGAGTCGTCGCGCCGCCAGGTCCTCTTCGTCGACCAGCCCTTCGCCAACCACAACGGGGGCGAGGTCATCTTCGGACCCGACGGCCTCCTCTACGTGGGCCTGGGCGACGGCGGCTCCGAGGGCGACCCCAACAACCAGGGCCAGAGCCTGAGCACCCTGCTCGGCAAGATCCTGCGCATCGACCCCTCGCCATCCGGCGGCCAGCCCTATTCGATCCCGGCCGGCAACCCGTTCGTGGGACGGGCGGGGGCGCGTCCCCAGATCTGGGCCTACGGGCTGCGCAACCCGTGGCGCTTCTCGTTCGATCGGACGACCCACGACCAGTGGATCGGCGACGTCGGTCAGGATCGCTACGAAGAGATCGACCACGTCGCCGCCGGGCGGGCCGGGGTCAACTACGGCTGGAGCCTGCGAGACGCACTCCACTCGCTCAAGGGCCCTCGTCCCGCCGGCGCCGTCGACCCGGTCGCGGAGTACGACCACGGTCACGGGTGCGCGGTGATCGGGGGCTACGTCTACCGGGGGACGCAGATCGAGGGGCTGGGCGGTGCCTACTTCTTCGCCGACTCTTGCCGGAACGACATCCGGGCCCTCGTGCCGAGCGGCACCGGCGTCAAGCAGGTCGCCACCGGGCTGTCGGGCAGCAACATCGCGTCGTTCGCCGAGGACGCCGAGGGCGAGCTGTTGGTGCTCGCCCTCTCAGGCGGCGTCTTCCGTGTTCGAGAGGCCTGACCGTCCCGGTACCCTTGGCAGTCGTGGATCGCCGGGGGACCCTTCTTTCGCTGTGCCTCGCCGCGTCGTTGGTGACGGCCGCCTGCGGTGGCGCGGGATCGTCGCACCGGGACGCCGCATCCCGTCGGTCCGGGGCGCCTGCTCCGTCCCCGACATCTGACGCCCCGTCATCGACGAGCACGACCACCGCCCCCACGACCACCACCTCGACCCCCTCGGGCCCACCCGTGGCCGCGTCGACACCCGCGGCGTTGGCGGCCCAGATGTCGTCATCCCGGGCCACCATCGTCAACCCGGCCTCGTCCGAGACGGCAGCCGCTCGAGCGGGGTGGACCCTGCAGGTGGCCGAGCGATCGCTGCTTCTCGACCACCCCGACCTCACCGGTGCCACCCTGGCCCTGCTGGCTCCCGACGTCCGGGCCGCCGTGCAGTCCGACCTCGATGCCGGCGCCGCCCTCGCCTCCCTCACCAAGAAGCTGGCCGAGAAGCTGCCGCCCTGGCACATCGTCCACCCTGCGGACTCGGCCGAGCTGCTCGGCTACTACAAGGCGGCGAGCACCGCGACGGGTGTGCCGTGGCCGTACCTGGCCGCCATCAACCTGGTCGAGACCCGCATGGGCCGGATCCGCGGGGTCAGCACCGCCGGGGCCCAGGGCCCGATGCAGTTCCTGCCGTCGACCTGGGCGATCGTCGGCGAGGGTGGTGACATCAACAGCTACCACGACGCCATCTTCGGAGCGGCTCGCTACCTGAAGCGCAACGGGGCGCCCTCCAACATGGCCGGGGCCATCTGGAACTACAACCACAGTGACGCGTACGTGGCCGCCGTCATCGCCTACGCCAACCAGATGATCGCCAACCCGCGGGCGTACTACGGCTACTGGGGATGGCAGGTGTACTACCGCTACACCGGGGGCGCCGTGCTTCTCCCCGAGGGCTGGACCTCGCCGGGCTGAACGGACGGAACGTGGGTCCGGAACCAGCGACGCCGCCGGCGAACCGGCGGCGTCATCTGGGTTCCGGGCTCAGCCCTGAGCCGGCGGGCGGTGGATCAGGGCTGAGCGCCGTGACTGGTTGCGTTGGCGTTCTTGTTGGCGGAGCTCCCTGGCGGGGCAGTGGTCGTGGTGCTGTGACCGTTGGCGTTGCCATTGCCCGGGTGGGACGTGGTCGTGGCCCCGCCCGACGAGTTCGAGGAGGCGCTCGGGGCGCCAGGTGACACTGTGGCGTCGGTGGCGTCCTTGCACTCCGAGCCGGCGTCGGCCTTGCCCTGGGCGGCGCCTTGGCTGTTGGCCGCGGCCGACGGCGGCGTCACCGGACCCTGCCCGGCGCAGTTCGAGTTCGACGTCGAGTCGTTTTCGTCGTCGCCCGGGTTCGAGGTCGAGTCGTGCACCGAGACCTTGGGCTTGCCACAGTCGGACTGGGCAGCCGCCGAGTCACCCTTGTGGGCCTTGACATACTGGCCGTGGTTCTTGAAGGGCTGACCGTTGGTGTCGGTGCCGCAGCCCTCGGTCACCCGATCGTGACCGGCCGGAACGTTGACGCCGACCTTGGCGAAAGTCGTGTGGGCGATCGACTGCACCGACGCGGGCAGGGCGCCTGCCGCGGCCAGGCCCGAGCCGCCGATCAAGAGACCGGCGAAGAAGGCGGCGGCGACGCGGAACTTGGTGAGAATGCCCGCCCGCCCCGGCGCCACACCCGCCATGGCACCAAGGTGAACCGAAACCAACGCGGGGTCGATCGCAGGCGTGCCAAGTTGGTGCAGGCGAGCCTCGAGGCTGCGATCGTCAGGCGTCATCACCTGGGGAAGCG
>JAUTXA010000244.1 GCA_030838265.1 Actinomycetota bacterium
GCGGCGGGGGGCTCCGGCTTCGCCATCTGGGCGGTCGCCCCATGGCCCCTGGCCGCAGCGGTGGCCGCCGCCGTCTACGCCGTGGTGGCCACCATCGTCAGAGCGCCGGGGCCCGGCGGCTTCCGCGCCCTGGCCGCCGACGACCCGGTACCGGCGGCTCCGGTCGCGACATGACGGCCCTGCTCGCCATCGCCCACACCGGCCAGGTCTCGGGAGCCGAAGCCGTGCTGCTGAGGGCCCTCATCGCGGCGCGGCGCCGCGGCTGGACCGTGCGCTGCGTTGGGCCCCCCGGCCCGCTCGCCCTGGCATTGGCCCAGCACGACATCCCCCACGTCCCGCTGCCCGAGCTCAGCCTCGGCGCCGGTCCCGCGCCCGTGGCGGCGGCCGCCCTGGCTGCAGCCACCGCGGCGGCGGCCAGGCGCATCCGGCGCGTCAGCCGCGACATGCAGGCCGACGTCGTGTTGGTCAACGGGCTCCTCGGTCTGCCCGCGGCCCGGCTGGCCCGCGTGGCCGCACCCATCGTGTGGCTGGTGCACGACGTGCTTCGTCGGGCCGACCGCCTCGCCGTCCTGCGCGGCGCGGCGCCGAGCGTCGACCTGGCCATCGCCGTCTCCGAGGCGGCGGCCAGCGCACCCCGCGCCGCCGGCATCCGCACCACGGTGGTGCGCAACGGCACCCGATGGCCGGTGGACGCCGCGCCCCAGCCACCGCCCTCGCCGCCCGTCGTCGGCTGCGTGGCGGCGCTCACCTCGTGGAAGGGCCAGGACGTGCTCCTCGAAGCGGCCCGGCTCTTGCCCCCGGGGGTGCACGTCGAGCTGGCCGGCGCCAGCTTCCCCAAGGACGGTGAGTACGTGACCCGGCTGCACGCCATGGCCGACGGGCCCGAGCTGGCCGGCCGTGTGCGGTTTCTCGGACGGGTCGACGACCCTCTCGAGTGCATGCGCCAGTGGGCGGTCTGCGTGTCGCCCAGCGTCGACCCCGAGGCCGGTCCCCTCCATGTGCTCGAGGCCATGAGCGTCGGTGTGCCCCTCATCGGCACCGACCACGGCGGGACACCCGAGGTGCTCGACGGTGCCGGCGTGCTCGTCCCACCCGGAGATCCCGCCGCCCTGGCCGCCGCCATCGACCGGCTCCTGACCGACATCGCCCTGCATCGAAGCTGCGCCAAGGCTGGGCCTCTCCTGGTCGCCGAGCGCTATCAGGCCTCGGCACGCGTCGACGAGCTGCTCGACACCGTCGAGGCTGCGGCCCAGCCGACCCCTCGTGGCCGGCTGCGGCACCTCACTGTTCTGGCCGTGCCCGACTACCTGCCCCGTCTCGGCGGCACGACCAGCCTCACCGCCAATCAGGCCGAGACCTTGCTCCACAATGGCCACGACGTCGTCGTGCTCACCCGGCGAGCGCAGGACGGTCTCGCCCGTCACGAGTCGGTCAACGGTGTCGCGGTGGTGCGCCTCGGTCGCCCCGGCGAGGGGCGGCTGGCCGCCAAGCTCACCGTGTTGTCGATGGTCATCTGGCTGGCGCGACGACGAGCGCGGGTCGGGGCCTTCCACGCCGTGATGTATCCCGACTTCGCCGCCGCCGCCGCCCTCGCCGGCCTCGGGAGCCGATCAGCCATGACGTGGGCGGGCGAGGGCGACGCCACCGACACCCTCGGTCACCCGGGCCACCGAGCGGCTGGTCTGTCCCGGCTTCGCCGGCGTCTGCTGGCCCGGGTCACCCACGTGGCCCTGACCCCCCGGCTGGCCCACGAGCTGGCCGAGGTGGGGGTCGAAGGTGACGTCCGGGTCATGCCGATCCCCGTCGACCTCGCTCACTTCCACCCACCGCAACCCAAGGAGCGGGACGACGCCCGTCGCCACCTCGGCATCGACAAGGACGAGCTGGTGGTCACCTTCACCGGCCATCTCCGCACCTTGAAGGCGGTCGACCGGTTGATCGAGGCGGTCGCCCAGCTGCGCGAACGAGATCTGGCCGTCCGGTTGCTCGTGGTCGGAGGCGGCCGAGGCGCCGACGACGACCAGGACCTCGAGCTCCAACAGCAGGCCGCCCCCCTCGGCGCCGCCGTGACGTTCACCGGCGCGGTGGGCGACGTCGTGCCCTACCTCTGGGCCTCCGACGTCTTCGTCCTCCCCTCGACGCGGGAGGGGTTTCCCAACAGCCTGCTGGAGGCCATGGCGTGCGGCTTGGCCTGCGTGGCACCGGCCTCGGCCGCCGGCGACCAAGTGCTCACGCCGGCAACGGGCGTCGTGCCACCGACGGGTTCGGCCGAGGCCCTGGCTGACGCCATCGCCGACCTGGCTGCGGCGCCCGAGCGGCGAGAGGCGCTGGGCCGGGCCGCGGCCCTCGCGGCCCGGCGCTACGGCCTCGAGTCCTTCGCCGGCACCTACACAGCCCTGATCGACGAGCTGGAGCGGCAGTGAGCGGGTCCCTCCAGCAGCGGATGGGCCAGGCCCAGGGCGCGGCGAGGGCACTGCTCTCGCTGGCCGGCCGGCCCACGACCGTCCCCGGCGCCGTGGTGCTGGCCTATCACGACGTCGGTGACGACCCGGCCAACACCACCGACTACTACGTCAGCCCCTCGCGCCTGCGCCAGCAGCTGCGGTGGACCACCGAGCTCGGGATGTCGTTCGTCTCGCTGGCCGAGCTCAGCCGCCGCTGGCGGGCCGGCGACGACATCGACGGCTTGGCATCAGTGGTGTTCGACGACAGCCTGGTCGGGGTCCACCACCACGCCATGCCCGTCCTCCTCGACCTCGAGGTCCCGGCCACCGTGTTCACCGTGACCGACGCCCTCGGGTCGTCACCCGCGTGGTGGAGCGGCGCGGCGCGCGTCATGACGCGGGACGAGGCAGGGGAGATGGCCGCCAACGGCTTCGACCTGGCCTCGCACACCCGCAGCCATCCGTCGCTCACCTCGCTCGATCGGGCCCGGCTCGGCGACGAGGTCGTCGGCAGCCGACATGAGATCGAGGACCTGATGGGTCGCCTGGTGCCCGTCTTCGCCTACCCCTACGGCCACCACGATGCGGCCGTGCGCCAGGCCGTGGGCGACGCCGGCTACGAGACGAGCTTCACCTTCCTCAACGGCCGGGTCACCCCGGGGCTCGACCCCTTCAAGCTCCCCCGCCTCAACATGTGGCAGGGGCAGGACAAGGCCCGCCTGGCCTACCACCTGGGCCGGCCCGCCTCGTCGTGGCCCCCGCACCAGCAGAACGAGATCGGCCACCTGGCCTGAGGTTCAGACCGAGACGGCGAAGCGATGGCGGGCCTCGTCGAGGAGCTCGATGAGGCGCACCGTGGTGACCCGGGCGTCGAAGCGCTCGAGCACCCGGCGGCGTCCCGCCGCGCCCATCCGCCGGCGCCGGTCGACATCGGAGACAAGAGCCTCGATGGCGTCGCCCATGCGCCGGTCGTCGAGGACGGGGTAGAGCAACCCGGTGTTCCCGTCGTCGACCAGCTCGGGCACGGCGTTGACCGAGCTCGCCACGACGGGGACGCCGGCGGCCATGGCCTCGAGCGGGGCGTAGCCGAAGTTGTCGATCTCGGTGGGGAACACGAAGACGTCGGTCCGGGCGAGGATCTCGTCGACCTTCCCGTCCCCGGGACGGGCGTCGTTGACCACCTCGAGGCCGGGCTCGGGGGCCAGGGGATCGCCGGTGACCATCGTCAAGGTGCAGCGCCCGCGCAGTCGGTCGCGCCACACCCGCAGCAGGCGATAGCCACCCTTGCGGGCCAGCGTCGAGCCCACGAAGGTGACGCGCACCCCGTCGTGGGCCCAGCCGATGGCGCTCTCGGGCGGGGCGGTGATGCCGAAGGGCAGCACGCGGATCTTGTCGGGGTCGACGCCGCCGTCGCGCAACGACTGCGCTGCCCACTCCGACTTGGCCACCACCAGCGATGCGGCGTCGTGCACCCGCCGCTCGAGCCGGTGCGAGACGTGGGCCGTGAAGGGTGTGCCCACCGAGGGATACCGGTAGGGCAGGTGATAGGCGTTCTGCGACGTGGTCCCGTCGAGGGACACGACGAGGGGCTTTCGCCTGAGCCAGCCGACACTGAGGAGCACGGCGTTGTGCGTGTAGACATGCACGACGTCGGCGTCTTGGGCTGGCGCCCCGACCTGGCGAATGAGCCGCCGGACGTGAGCGCTCTGGGCCAGCTGGTAGCGCAGGGGCTGCAGATCGAGGTCGAATCGAGCCAGTCCCGGAACCGGCGCGGCCACGAGCTTGCGAGCCAGGCGGGGCTTGGGCACGTCGAGAAACGTGGCCTCGACGTCGGGCCTGTCGTCGAGGGCGATACGGAGGGCCCGGTGCATCGTGGCGTTCCCGCCGATGCCCTCGTTGAGGAAGAGGGCCTTCACTGTGGCGCTTGGACTAGCGCCCGCCCCCTCGAACGACTTCGCCCGCCGTCCTCGCCAAGATCACGATGTCGCGCCAAGGGGACCAGTGCTCGATGTACTCGTTGTCGAAACGAGCCCGCTCCTCGATCGAGGTGTCGCCCCGCAGGCCGTGGACCTGGGCCCACCCGGTGATGCCGACGGGAACGCGGTGCCGATCGCCGTAGCCGCGGATCTCGGAGCTGAACTGATCGGCGAAGTGGGGGCGCTCGGGACGAGGACCCACCAGCGACATGTCGCCCTTGACCACGTTGATGAGCTGGGGCAGCTCGTCGAGGCTGGTCTTGCGCATGATGCGGCCGATCCACGTCACCTTGTCGTCGGCCCGCACCCACTCGATGTCGGAGGCCTCGTTCACCCGCATGGAGCGGAACTTGAGGATGTGGACCACGTGGCCGTGCTGGCCCACCCGCTTCTGGCGGAAGAAGACGGGCCCGGGGCTCGAGAGCTTCACCAGGGCGGCCAGCAGGGCGAGGACGGGGGCGACCACCACGAGGCCGATGCCGGCCACGACGGCGTCGATAACCCGCTTGATCCGCCACGCCGAGCTGCGGAAGGCCGAGCGCCGCATGCGGACGATGGGCATGCCCCACAGATGATCGGTGTCGGGGCCGGCAGGGGCGACGCCCAGCTCGAAGAAGCGGGGCAGCACGTGGATGTCGACCGACGCCCGGTCGCAGGCCCGCAGGATCTTCACCATGTCCGGCTCGCGGGTGGCGCCGAAGGCCACGATCACCCGGTGGATGCCGTAGTCGGTGAGGATCTGATCGAGCTGGCTGGCATCGCCCAGCACGGGCAGCCACAGGTCGGTGTCATGGAAGCTGTCGAGGAAGCCGACCGGCACCAGGCCGTACTCGGGGTGCTCCTGCAGGGTGCGAGCCACCTGGACCCCCACGCTGCCGGCACCGACGATCAGCGTCCGCTCGAAGACCTCGCCTCGGGCCCGGGCCCGCTTGACGATGCCGTAGCAGAGGAGCCGGCCGCCGAGCAGGGCCGCGCCCCCCACGACCGCACCCCGCACCAGCAGGATGGCCCCGGGCCCGCCGATCGCGGCGGCCAGGACAACCACAGGGACGGCGACGCCGGCGACCAGGCGGCCGGCGTCCGTCGCCAGTGTCGGGCTCAGGTTGGGCCGGTAGCAGCCCAACATCCCAAGAGCGAGGACGAGCACGGGCACCACGAGCAGGCTGAGCGGGGTGCGAGTGACGAGGGCGAGCCCCAAGCTGAGAGCCGCCGCGTCATAGGCACCGAGCACCAGGCCGACCGGCGCGCCGGGCAGCGTCAGTGTCCGTTGGCCGGCACGGCCAAGGGTGAGGGAATCGAGCTCGATCGCCATGGGGGGAGGAGTCGGGCTCAGGCGGTGCGACGGGAGCGGCGAACCAGAACGGTGCCCGCACCAACGGCCGCGAGGCCGATCACTGCCAGCTCGGCCACGTCGCCGCCGGTGACGGCGAGACCCGAGCTACGCGAGACGTTGCTGCCCAAGACCGCGGGGCCGCTGCTGGAGCGGACGGTGGTGTTGGAGCCGACGTAGTCATCGGCATGGGCGGCTACCACTGGGCCTGTGAATAGACCGAGTGCGAACAGGGTGAGAGCGATACGCCGAATCTTCATGAGTGTCCCCTTCGTTCTGACGAACTGAGCCATTACTGCCCGATGTTTTCTCGTCACAAACAGTGTTCGTCGAGAACATCGCCAGTTCCTGCCTCTTCCCCCCCGGCTTTGCCACTCTAGGTGAGATTCAGGCATCCCGCACGGGAAAGTTGGTTACCAGTGAACGGTGTGCGATTCGTCGGCCCACCACCGCACCCGACCGCTGTACCAACGGGTGACCGGAATGCGGGCGTCGGGCTCGACCCGCAGGACCCCGTGGCGGTCGGCGAGTCGGAAGTGGATCACGACGGTGGCGTTGGCGCCGGGGTTGATCGTCACCTCGGTGGCGGTGACCTGGCTCGGGCCGTCGGGGCCCGAAGCCTGCAGCGGCGGCTTGCCCTCGATGCTGATGTCGCCGACCCGGCGGGGTAGCTCGACCGTCACGATGCCCTTGTAGACGCCGGCCCCGACGCCACTGCCAGGGTGAGGGCCGGCCACATACTGGGGCTGGCCCGGCGGTGTGGTGTTGCGCAGGTCGACGGTGATGGTGGCGTCGGTCCCGTTGGCCACGGGACGAAGATCGAGGTGGGCGGTCATGGCGACGAAGTGGTCGAGCTTGTTGCCGGCCCGGTTCAACACCGAGACCATCACCGAGTCGGGCGTCATGGTGCCGCTGATGCCGGCCGCCTCCCATCCTTTGAGCTCGGCGGGATGCGACGACCAGGCCAGCACGTGGCGCCCGCGCGCGGCGTGGGCCAGGCCCGAGGCCAGCCGGCCGAGGTCGTACGAGCCGCGGTCCATGGCGTCGAGGGCGGACGCGGCGATGACGCCGAGCTGCTCGCGCCGGGCCGACTGGTCGGCGCTCTCGTCGGGGTAGGCGAAGTACTGGTCGTGGAGGAGGATGTCCTCGACGTTGCGGCTGTCGATCCGGGTCGTGCCTACGTTGATGGGACCGGTGCCGTCGAGCACGCCGCTGACGGCGGCGGCGTCGAGGGCCAGGACCCCGTCGAGCTTCTCGCCCGTGCGCGCCGTCCACATCTTGGCGGCCAGCGGTGCGGTGGCGTCGAACCGGGGCGATGCCCCCAGGTTCCGCCACTCCCGCCCCGGGTGCAGCCAGCCCCAACGAGCGGCGAGGTCGGGATCGTCGATCGGCACCCCGTCCCCCGGCAGGGTGAGGTCACCGGCCGGCTTCATCTCGGCCAGGTGGATCGACCCGTTGGCTGACGAGAGGACCCCGATCGACAGGAACATCCCCGAGCCGGCCCGCATCTCGGAGTTGTTGGCCGCCAGCAGGAGGTAGCGGCGGGGACCTTGGAGCAGGTCGGCCACTGCAGTGGCGGCGGCCGCCCCCCGTTGGGCACCGCTCCGCACCTCGGCCAGCTTGTCCTCGAGTGAGGCCCGCTTCGAGGCGATGGGGCCGAGCAGACCGGCCTTCGGGCCGAGGTCGACGCCGGCGAGGGCCTGGTCGGTGCGGGTCGCGATAGCAGCCAACGAGCGGAGCTCGGCCACCTTGGCGCTGCCCCCGACCGGCTTGCCGGCGAGGGTCTGGCGGGCGTCAGCCAGACCGAGGACGCCGATGTCGGCCACCTCGGCCGCTGCTCCGGACAGGGCTGAGATCGAGCGCACCTGACGACCCAGGACGGGGAGGAGGCGGATGGCGAGCACACTGGGGCCGCTGGTTCGGCGGTGGGCCGAGGCGAATCGGCTCCGGGCCTTCTCGAGCTCGACCGCGGCCCTCCCGTCGACCACCGAGGCCGGCGTCAGCCGTTTGCGGGCCCGGTCAGTGGCCTTCACCGCGTTGTTCAGCTCGGAGCGAGCCCGCACCAGCTGGTAGCCGCCGAGCAGCAGCCACAGCACGGCCAGCCCCACGACCGCCCACCCCCAGCGGCGGGCGTTCATGCGGCCTTTCAGGCTGAGGCGGCGGCGGGGCATGGCCCTGTGGGTACCACGCCCTCGCCGCCCGCGTGAGGATTAGGTGCGGCTGGCTCGCCTGGTGAGCGACCCGACCAGGGCCGCGGCGGCCAAGGCGGCGAAGCCGGCGAGGGCCCACGGGAGGCCGCCGGTCTTGGGCAGCTGCTCGGGGGTAGCCAGCACCTTGGCGATGCCGGGGCCGTTGAGGGTGAAGTCGCCGGTGAGCGTGGCCGGGCCGTTGCCGGTGACCGAGCCGGTCAGGCCCGACGCCGTCGAGCCGAAGAAGGCGTTGCCACCGATCAGCCCGCCGACAACCGAGTTCGAGGCCTTGCAGTCGCTCGGCGTGCCGATGGCCGTCACCGTGTCCTTCAGCTTCCCCGTCCCGGACGTCGACGGGATGGTGCCGTCGATGGTGACCACCAACGGCGGGTCGCCGGGCGTGTAGGAGCCGATGTCGTCGAACGTGATCGTGTTGCCCGACACCACACCCTTCGATCCGTTGGGGGCGGTGCCGCCGGTGAGGGTCAGCTGCGGCGGCCGCGACGGGTTGTCGGCGTGCTCGACACCGACGACGTCAACGAGTCGGATGTGGGTGAGCTTGCACGGGAACGGGACGAGGGCGTCCTTGTCGACGGGCACGTTGACGGTAAAGGTGAGCGTCCCGCCGACCGACGCGGGGTTGGGGTGCACGGTCTTGCTCACCGGGATCTCGCAGTTCACGCCGCCGGCCGGGACCTTGGCCTTGGCCTCCATGTGACCGAAGCGCAGATCGACACCCTGCATGCCGTTGTTGGGGCTGTCAGGGTGGAGCAGGCCGAGGCGGACGACATCGACCGCCGCCGACACCTCGGTGTCGGTGACCGTGGGCTTCGAGCTGGCATCGGGGTCGTCGCCGGGCGCCGAGATGGCGCGGGGATCCTCGCCGATGGCCAGAGCCAGGATCTTGCTCAGCTCGGTCGGTGTCACGAAGCCGGAGTTGCCGAACAGATCCTGGAAGCTGAGGAGCTGGTTGGTGCCACTGGAGTCGATGATCCGGATGATCGGGGTGGTCGGCGTGGCCTTGCCCGGAGGGGCGTAGGTGAGATGGCCGCCGCCGGGCTTGCCCGTGGCCACCGCCTTGAGGACCCACTCGCCCAGGAACTCGATGGTGGTGTCGTTGGTCGGGTCGGCGTCGGGCGGCAGGTTGAGGCGGACGGGGGCGATGGTCTCGTGAACCTCGCTGGCCACGCCGCACGTTCCGTCGCCGTTGTTGACCAGGTAGGAGTATGAGGTCGACGACGAGACGGCCCGGTCGGGGCTGGTCGTGTCGGTGGCCAGCACCGGTGCCGTGAAGCTGCCGTCACCGTTGGCGTCACCGGCGTTCAGCACCTGGGCGTCGGCCGCGTAGCCGTGGCCCAAGGCAAGGGGGTTGCCCAGCATGGGCAGCACGTAGCGGTTGTTCCACATGGCCTGGGCCTGGCCCCGAAGGGTGTTGGCGTAGACCGCCGGGTCGCCGGGGACCTTGACCAGGTCCTTGGTGACGAGGTCGGTCTGATAGGCGTTCGGCGCGCCCGCCCCGGGATCGGGGGGCTGGGCAGCGGCCTCGGCCAGACCACCGAGAATGAGCTGTCGGGCGTCGGGGTTGTTGGGCACCGACGTGCCGAGCCCGACGGCCAAGCCGGAGCCCCGGCCGTAGCTGTTCTTCCCCGCCTTGGCCGGGTGGACGGTCTCGTTCATCTCGTTGTTGAGCGTCGAGCCCAGACCTTGGGAGTTGAAGGACGCGGCCGAGAAGGCCTCGTCGGTGTCGGCCACCTTGGGCCCGTCCGCCGCCACTTGGAGGGCGTGCACGTGCACGGGCGCGCCGGTGGCATAGCCCGACCAGGCGCCCGACGAGCCCGTCGGGGCGGCGACCCCGCCGGCGATGCCCGCACTGGCGATCACCAGACCGCTGGCGGCCATGGCGGCCACAAGGGCCCTGACTGGTAGGTGGACGAGCCGACGCCCGCTCTTCGTCATGCGTTCCTCCGCAGTTGGGTTGGTGGCTGCCCCCCAGATCAGAAACGGACCAGGGCTCGGGTTATGACGCAGATCACAGATTGCGTCCAGCCACGTCCGGTTTGCCCCACCCAGGGTGGTCGTAAACCACCTTCCGTCGCCTAGAGCAGCGATCGGGCCCAGTCGCTCACGGCGGCGGCCACCTCGGGGTCCTTCTTGCGCAGCCCGTGGTCGCCGCCCTCGATCCAGACGTGGGTGCCAGGACCGGCGATGGCCTGGGTCGCAGCTTCGAGCTCGGCCCGCGATCCGAAGGCGTCGCGCGTCCCCGACACGAAGAGGCAGGGGACGGAAAGGCCCGGGAAGTGCTCGACCCGCAGGCGGTCGGGCCGGCCAGGAGGGTGGAGGGGATAGCTGATGAGGGCCAGGCCCGCAGCCGGCAGCCCGTCAGCCACCGCCATCGAGCAGATCCGGCCGCCCATCGAGCGTCCCCCAAGGATGAGCTCGGCCGGCTCGACCCCGGCGGACGCGGCCAGGCCGGCGGCGCCGTCGACCACGGCCTGCAACAGCACAGGGGGGCGGTCCGGGGCCGTTCGCCCGGCCCGGCGG
>JAUTXA010000016.1 GCA_030838265.1 Actinomycetota bacterium
GCAACCCTCAAGCGGCAGCCCAGGTCAACCCCCAGCAGCAGATGATGACCAAGATGTTCCCCCTGCTGTTCGGCTTCATCTCCTTCACCGTCCCGGCCGGCGTGGCGCTCTACTTCTTGGTGTCGAACCTCTTCCGGGTGGCCCAGCAGGACCTGATGTACCGCTTCGACCCCGAGCTGTCGAAGGAGGTCAAGGCCGACCTGAAGGAGGTCGAGGCCAAGGCCAGCGAGATCGAGCGCAAGCCCAAGCGGGGCAAGCCGCCCGAGTCCCCCAAGGGGCTGGGCAAAGGCGACAAGGGTGGGCCCAAGAACCCCAAGGGCTCGAACCCGAAGAACGGCAACGGTTCGGGGCGGGTGACGCCCAAGGCATCGAAGAAGCCGAGCGGCAAGCGCGGCCGGCGGGGAAGGTGAGCGGCGTGGAATGGGTTGAGACGACCGGCCGAAGCGTCGAGGAGGCCAAAGATGCCGCCCTCGACCAGCTGGGGGTCGACGAGCAGGATGCCGAGTTCGAGATCCTCGAGGAGCCGCGCAGCGGCTTGTTCGGGCGCCTGCGGTCCGAGGCCCGGGTGCGGGCGCGGGTGAAGCCGAAGGCTCCTCGTCCCAAGGAGGAGCGTCGCCGGGGGCGCACCCGCGACGGTTCCCGCAGCTCGACGCCCAAGCGGGGCGGGGGCGAGCGCAACGGAGGCGACTCCCCCGGTCGTGCCCCCCGACCCGCCGCAGACCGACCCGCCAGGCAGCCACGCAGCAACGCCCAGGCATCAAACGAGGAGAATGGATCGATGGTTGAGGAGATGCCACTGGCCGAGCAGGGCGAGGTGGCCCGAGCGTTCGTGTCCGGGCTTGTCGAGGCGTTCGGGGCCCAAGCCGACGTCTCGGTGCGAGAGATCGACGACGAGACGCTCGAGGTGGTCGCCGTTGGCGACAACCTCGGCCTCCTCATCGGGCCCAAGGGTCAGACGCTGAGTGCCGTGCAGGAGCTGACCCGCACCGTCGTGCAGCGCCAGAGCGTGGCCCGCACCGGGCGCATCATGGTCGACGTCGCCGGCTGGCGGCAGAAGCGCCGCGAGGCCCTCGAGCGCTTCACCAAGCAGATCGCCGAGGAGGTCCTGGCTTCGGGAGGCACCAAGGTCCTCGAGCCCATGGCCGCCGCCGACCGCAAGGTCGTGCACGACACCATCAACGACATCGACGGCCTCGAGACTGCCTCTGAAGGCGAGGAGCCTCGCCGCCGGGTCGTCATCCGAGCGGCCAACTAGGCACGATGGGCGCCGAAGGCCCGGCGCCTGACCTCACGGCGGCAGGGACCGAGGTCCTCACCCAGATCCTGTTCGAGGCCCGGTCGTGGGGTTTCCTCGGCCCGGGCCCAGTCGAGCCCCACATTGCCCACGCCCTCGGCTTTGCCGCCGCCCTCGGTGCCCGGCCCCGCCGGCTGGCCGACCTGGGAAGTGGCGGGGGTGTGCCCGGGCTGGTCCTCGCCCAGCTGTGGCCCGAGACCGACGTCGTCCTCATCGACGCCAACCAGCGCCGGACCGACTTCTTGACGACGGTGGGCGAGCGGCTCGACCGCTCGGCGCCTCCGACCGTCGTCCGGGGGCGGGCCGAGGACGTGGGACGGGAGGCGGCCTGGCGCGCCTCGTTCGACGCCGTGGTGGCGCGTGGGTTCGCCAGCCCGGCCGTGACCGCCGAGTGCGCTGCTCCTCTGCTCGTCGTGGGCGGCCGGCTTGTTGTTTCGGAACCGCCCGACGGAACCCAGCGTTGGCCGTCCGACAAGCTCCGCGTCCTGGGGCTCGAGGTTGGTCCAGGATCTGTCCAGGCTGCGGGCCGGTTCCAGTTGCTCCGGCTGGCCACCCCGTGCCCGGCCAAATACCCCAGGTCGACCGGCAGACCGGCCAAGCGTCCGCTCTTCTAGTTTCACGTGAAACAGGCCGGTGCCGTCCCCGGGCCCGGCTTTGGTTGAGGGTTTCACGTGAAACGCCCAAAGAGTCCTTGACCTGACGCTCCCGGTCGAGAACGATGGGAGCCATGTCCGACGATGACCTCGCGGCGAGGGGTCGCGCCATCTTCGACCGGTTGCGGGAGGACGACCAGCCGGTCGAGGAACTGGCGTCGGCGTCCTCCGAACCCTCCATCGACGCCCCGGGAGTCGAGGAGGTCCTGCCTGAGGACGTCGCCGCAGGCGTCCTGGTTGAGGACGCCGGCGGGGACGGTGGCGGTGACGGCGTTGGTGGACTACCGACGGCGGAGACGCCCGATGAGGTGGTCAGCGAATTGGGCCGGGTCGACGAGGACGAGGGCGTCGACCGACCGTCGGACGACCAGCCGGCGGATCCTGCGGAGAGCGCGGCCGATGTGACCACGGAGCACGAGGCCCCCACGGCCAAGGTGGACACGGGGGGGGCAGGACTGGGCCCGAATCCCCTGCCTGGCGGCGATGCTCCCGAGCTTCAGAGCCCGCGAGCGGCCGACATCGGGGCCGACCTCGACCGGGAATCCGGCGTCGTGGCTGACCATCCAGGGTTCCGGCGCCCGCTCCCCCGCATCATGGCCATCGCCAACCAGAAGGGTGGCGTAGGCAAGACCACGACGGCGGTGAACCTGGGCGCCGCTCTGGCCGAGCTCGGGTATCGGGTTCTGGTCGCCGATCTCGACCCGCAGGGCAATGCGACCACAGGGCTGGGCGTGAACCCGCGGAACCTTGAGACCTCGATCTACGACGTCATCATGCATGACGCTCCGCTCGAGGACTGCATCGAGCCCACCAGCCTCCGCAACCTGTTCGTCGCCCCGGCCACCATCGACCTGGCCGGAGCCGAGATCGAGCTGGTGCCCGCATTCAGCCGTGAGCTCAAGCTGCGCCGGGCCCTCGAGGCGCTGGGCGACGACTTCGACTTCACCCTGATCGACTGCCCGCCGTCGTTGGGCCTCATCACCGTCAACGGCCTGGCCGCCGCCACCGAGGTCGTCGTGCCCATCCAGTGCGAGTACTACGCCCTCGAGGGACTCGGCCAGCTCCTTCGGAACGTGAGCCTGGTCCAAGCCAACCTGAACCCGAAGTTGGAGGTCAGCGCCATCATCCTCACCATGTACGACGCTCGCACCAAGCTGGCCGACCAGGTCGCCTCCGAGGTCAGGTTGCACTTCGGCCCGAAGGTGTGCCGCAACATCGTGCCCAGAACCGTTCGCCTCTCCGAGGCCCCGTCGTTCGGGCAGCCCATCATTGTGTTCGATCCCTCCTCCCGGGGCGCTATTGCCTACCGGGAGCTGGCCAAGGAGGTCTCCGGTGGCGCGCCGCAGCGGGTTGGGTAGGGGTCTGGGGGCGCTGATCCCCACCGACGTGGTGCAGGATCGGTCGTCGGCGTTGATGGAGCTGCCGATCGCCAGCGTCAAGCCCAACACCCATCAGCCTCGATCGCACTTCGACGAGGACACCCTCGCCTCCCTGACCGCGTCGGTGAAGGAGCTTGGCGTGCTCCAGCCCGTGCTCGTGCGCCCCGCGGGGCCCGACGGCTACGAGCTCATCGCCGGTGAGCGCCGGTGGCGGGCCGCCAAGCGGGCCGGTCTGCGCACCATCCCGGCTCTGGTCAAAGAGGTGGGCAACAGCGCCAGCCTCGAGCAGGCCCTGGTCGAGAACCTCCACCGCCAGGACCTGAACCCCCTCGAGGAAGCGGCGGCCTACCAGCAGCTCATCGAGGACTTCGAGTTCACCCACGACGCGCTGGCCACCCGGGTGGGCAAGAGCAGGGCGGCGATCACCAACACCCTCCGCTTGTTCCAGCTACCGCCCGGGATCCAGCGCCTGGTGGCCGAGAACCAGCTCAGCGCCGGACACGCCCGGGCCCTGCTGGGCACGCCCGATCGCAGCTTCCAGGAGGCCTTGGCCAAGCGCATCTTGGGCGAGGGGCTGAGTGTGCGAGTGGCCGAGGACGCGGTCCGGGCCCACAATGCCGCCACCGGCGAGCAGCCCGATGCCGACCCGGCGGCGGCTCCCGCCAAGCGACCAACGGGCCTGCGCCCGCCGGGGATGCTCGAGCTCGAGGAGCTCCTGTCGAACCATCTCGACACCCGAGTGAAGGTCGAGATGGGCCCGAAGAAGGGCAAGGTCCTGATCGAGTTCGCCACCCTCGAGGACCTCGAGCGCATCTATCGGGCCATGACCGACCCAGTGAAGACGGACTGACGATGTCTCGCTGGCACCTCGTCGCCGCCGCTTGGCTAGGCGTGACGGTGGGGTTGCTGCGGCGCCGACGGGTCATTCCGGCCGTCGAGCGAGCCACCTCGCCAGGTCGAGGCGAGCGTCCCTCAACCCTCAGTTGAGACCGCGGCCCCTCAACCCTCAATCCACAGATTGCTCCACACCCTGTGGTTAAGCCACGGTAGCTTGTCTGCCAAATTCTGGAAACAAGCCGCTGACCAGGTCTTTTGGCCCTACGAGCACTCGTTGATCCAGGCGGCCAAGGCGCCGGCCACGGCGCCCGCCACTTGGCCAGTGCGCTCGACCACGCTCGAGGCCGGACCCAGCTCGCACACCACGGCGGGCATGCGAGTCTCGGTGAGCACCGGCGTGGCCATGCCCCGGATCTCGCTGTCCTTCACCTCAAGGGCCTCGGGCACCCGAAGGTGGAGGTGCTCGGCCAACTGCCTTCCGGCGGGGGAGGCCCAGCCCCGGCCGGCGTAGAAGGCGATCGTGCAACCGGGCGGGCCGACGATGGACAACCCGACGAAGGCGTCGCCCTCGGCCGCGTTGGCCAAGGCGGCCTGCTCGGAGCCGTCCGGGTG
>JAUTXA010000021.1 GCA_030838265.1 Actinomycetota bacterium
CGTGGCCGGCGTGGCCCTGGCCCTGGCCTACGCCTTCGTCGGCGACAAGGGCATCCACGGTCAGCTCCCCGTGGGCTCGCTCACCGCCGTGGTCGCCGCCTTCGCCGCCGTGAGCCAGCAGTTCAGCCTGTTCACCAGCTCGCTGGTGAGCCTCGATCAGCACGCCACGTTCCTCGACGACTACTTCAGCTTCCTCGCCATCGAACCCTTGATGGCGGCGAGCACCGGGGACGAAGCTGTCCCCCTCCCCGCCCTCCTCGATGACGGGGTCCGATTCGAGGGCGTGCACTTCACCTATCCGGGCGGGACGGAGGAGGCCCTCAGCGGGCTCGACCTTCACGTCCGGCCGGGCGAGCTCATCGCTCTGGTCGGGGACAACGGCGCGGGCAAGTCGTCACTGGTCAAGCTCCTGCTCCGCTTCTACGACCCGCAGGCCGGGCGCATCACAGTCGGAGGGGTCGACCTGAAGGAAGCCGATCCGCACGAATTGCGACGGCGCATCGGCATCCTCTTCCAGGACTACGCCACCTACGAGCTGACGGCCCGAGAAAACGTCGTTCTCGGCCGGGTCGAGCGCACGGTCACCGATGACCAGATCGATGCGGCCCTCTCTGCCGCCCGCGCCGGTGAGGTGGTGAAGCGCCTACCCAACGGCATCGACTCTCACGTCGGCCGCCTCTTCGAGGGCGGCCACGACCTGTCGGGCGGTGAGTGGCAGCGTCTGGCTTTGGCCCGCCTCATCTACCGGGACGCCGACATCTGGATCCTCGACGAGCCCACCTCGGCCCTCGACCCCGAGGCCGAGGCGGGGATCTTCGCCGAGCTGCGCGAGCAGCTCGAGGACCGCATCGGCATTGTCATCTCCCACCGCTTCTCGACGGTTCGCATCGCCGACCGCATCGCGGTGGTGGCCGACGGCCGCGTGACAGAGCTCGGCACCCACGAGGAGCTCATCGCCCTCAACGGCCGCTACGCCCAACTCTTTGAGCTGCAGGCGGCGGGCTACCGGTAGGCGAACGTGTCCATGCGGCCGGGGTTCGACGTGAAGCCGGCGGCGTCGAGGCGGCGGCGCAGCTCGGCCTCGTCGGCCGCGGCCATGTGGCGGTGCTCGAAGAGCACGGCGCGCGGCCCGGCCGATGAGGCGAAGTCGACCTGCTCGAGGATCAGGTAGTCGACGCCCTCGGCGTCGACGTGCAGCAGGTCGTACTGGTCGATGCCCGCATCGGCGAGCAGCCCTGCGTAGGTGAGGACGGGGACGCGCGCCTCGGCGATCCGCTGCTCGAGATCGGGGATGACGCTGGCGTGCCGGGTCAGGTGGCTGCGCTCGAGTGAGCCGATCTGGGGCACCCAGTACGGGTCACCGGGCCGGGACCCGTCGACATAGAAGAAGGTGGCCTCTCCGTTGTCGGCGCCCACGGCGGCGTTGACGAACGACAGGCCCGGCCGGTCGCGGTACGTCCGCTGGAGCTGCTCGAACAACGGCGGCAGGGGCTCGACCAGGACACCCTCCCAGTGACGCTCGACGACCAGTCGGTGCAGGGGATCGTTGGTGGCGCCGTCGTTCGACCCGATCTGGATGAACCGCACGCCGGCCTGGCCACCGGCCCACTGCTCGAGCGCCGTGAGGGCGTCGTCGCCCAGGATCCAGAACTTCTCCGGCAGCACCTTGCGCAAGCGCGAGGCGAGGCGCTCACGCCCGGTTAGGTAGTGGGCCAGTCGGGCGACCAGCTTCATCGCGCCTTGGCCTCGTCCCACAACCCGTCGAGGGTGGGCAGGTCGGCGGCCGTCATGTCGATGCCCCGTTCGCCGGCCAGCTGCTCGACGATCATGAACCGGTCGCGGAACTTGGCGGTGGCTCCCCGCAGCGCCGTCTCGGGGTCGATCTCGAGGTGGCGGGCCACATTGACCACGGCGAAGAGAAGGTCGCCGAGCTCGTCGTCACTCGGGTCGTCCTGCAGCTCGGCCAGCTCCTCGGTCACTTTGGGGTAGGCGCCGTCGACCGATTCCCAGTCGAAGCCGACCGACGCCGCTTTGCGCTGCACCTTGTGGGCGTAGAGCAGCGACGGCAGGTCGCCGGGAATGCCGTCCATGAGCGAGGCGCGGCCCTTCTCGTCCTTCTTGATCTGCTCCCAGTTGGCGACGACCGCGTCCGGGGTGTCGGCGCTCACGTCGCCGAAGACATGGGGGTGGCGGCGGACCAGCTTGTCGTGGATGCCGCGTGCCACATCGGCCAGGGTGAACTCCCCCGCCTCTGCTCCGAGGGTGGCGTGGAAGTAGACCTGGAAGAGCAGGTCACCGAGCTCCTCCTCGAGGTGGGCGGGGTCGTCGCTCTCGATGGCCTCGAGCACCTCGTAGGTCTCCTCGAGCAGATGGCGGGTGAGGCTCCGGTGGGTCTGCTCCTGGTCCCACGGGCAGCGCTGGCGCAGGGTGCGCACCAGTTCGGCGAAGCGCACCAGCTCGAAGCCGACGGGCTCGGCCAGCGTCGGGATGTATATCGAGGTGAGGTGGTCGGGTTCGACGGCCCGATCGAGGTCGGCCCACGCGACGGTTGTCACCGACTCCTCGGGAAGGCCGAGGCGCTGCAGGACCACGACGTCACCGGGTGGTCCGTCGCCGTCGACCGCCAGCTTGATCTCGGAAAGGACGTTGGAACTGTCGCACTGGCCGACCAGCAGCGGGCCGCGGTCGCCCGCCGCCTCGACGGCGAAGCGATGGCCGTCGACGACGCGGACGCCGGCGGCGAGGGGGTCGATGCCGAGCCTGTCCCAGACCAGGTCGAGGAACGAGACAGCCGCAAGGACCTCGACGTCGACGCGGTCGTCGGCGCGCAGGAGCTCGACGGTTCGCTCCGCCACCGACGGCGAGCCCGGCACCAGATAGAGGATCGCGTCGTCGTTGGCGGCGGTAGCTGCCGTCACGAGGGCTTCGGCGATGGCGGGGTACACCTCGTCGATCGTCGCGGCCGACTCATACACGTGGTCGAAGCTCTGCGCTCTCGGTGCCGCCGAGGCCGCCGGATGCCGGCTGGTCCGGATGAACTGGGTTGGGATGCGCTCGATGGCGTCGAGGCTGGCGGCGGTGAGCAGGTCGGCATCGGCCGGACCCAGCCCGGCCACCACCACTGTGGGTCGCCCCTCAGCCAGTGGGAGATCCCTGGATCGGCGACTGGCCGGGCGCGAAGGGCGAGCCCGCGGTCGGTGCCGAGGTCGAGGTGGCGGGCGCCTTGGGCGGAACCACGCCGGCAAAGTTCTTCTTGTCGAAGCTGCCGTAGCGGGGGTTGACGCTGACCTTGGCGCGCGCCACCAGGTCCCGGACGAAGGTGCTGATGTCGGAGAGCGTGCCGGCGATCTGCTGCTGCACCGTCTCATCGAAGGCTCGGGCCCGGCGCTGGGTGATGTTGATGATGTGGAACCCGAACTGTGACTGCACGAGCGGGCTGATCTGGCCCACGGCCAGGGCGTCAGCCGCGGCGCGGAACGGGGGGTCGAGGCTGTCCTCCTCGGTCGCGGTGAGGCAGCCGAGGTCGCCACCCTTGGCCTTGCTGGCGTCGGTGGAGACGGCATCGGCCACGGCGCCGAAGTCCTCACCGCTGGTCACGCGAGCGCGAGCGGCATCGGCGGCGGCCTTGTCCTTGACCAGGATCTGGCGGATGCAGGTCTCGGAGAACTCCTTGGCATGCTGGTCGTAGTACTGGCGGACGCTCGCCGCCGTGGCCCGGTTCGAGAGCCAGTCCCGCAGCACCGTGACGGCGGCGTTGCTCTCGACGAGATCGTTCTGGTAGCTCGGGTCGAATTTGTCGAAGAGCGACGTCTTCTTCGGGTTGCCGTTGGAGTCAGTGCCAGTGAACTGCTGCTTCAGGCTGGTCTTGCTGGCCGTGCGATCGCCCTCGGTGATCTGCAGGTGGTTCTCGGTCAGAGCGCCCTTGACCAGCGCGACCAGCACCCGACGGTTGAGGATCTGGGCCACGAACGAGGCGTCGAAGGTGTTCGAGCCCGTCCCCTCGATGGCGCCGCCTTGCTGGGCCGCCGAGTCCTTGATGGCCTTGAAGTACTCGGTGTTGTGGCGGATGGCGTTGAGTTCAGCGTCGAGGGCGGCGGTGGCCACGACCGTCGTGTGGCCGTCGAGGCTGACCCGGGCGGCGTAGGGGCGAACCGACCCGCACGAGGCAAGGGTCCCGCCGAGCACGGCAGCCAGCGCCAGGGACGCGACGAGGAGGAGGGGCTTCTTCACGGTGCGGGCGATGCTACCGACGCCTCCTCGATCGGCACCATTTCCTGCAGGAAGGTCACGAGCGTGACCGCCACCTCGGATCCGGGTCGGACGGGGATGAGGACCTGGTCGACGTCCTCCTTGTAGATGGCCTTCGGGTGGAGGCGCTTCAGGCGCATGGTCTGGCTGACCTTGAGCGGCAGGGGCGAGACGCGGGCTATGCCCTTGGCCACCGTCACCTCGCGCACACCGGTGCGCACGCACTCGGCCCTGAGGCGGGCCACGGCCAGCAGGGCCTCGGCCGGCTTGGGCACCGGCCCGTAGCGGTCCTCCCACTCGGTGCGGATGTCCGCGACCTGGCCCTCGGTCTCGACGGTGGCCAGCCGGCGGTACGCCTCGAGGCGCAGGTCCTCGCGCGACACGTAGTCCTTCGGGAGATGGGCGTCGAGCGGGAGGTCGAGCTTGATCTCGGCCGGCTCCCTCGGCTCCTCGCCCTTCAGCTCGGCCACCGCCTCGCTCACCATCTGCACATAGAGGTCGTAGCCCACGGCCGCGATGTGGCCCGACTGATCGGCCCCGAGGAGGTTGCCGGCGCCCCTGATCTCGAGGTCGCGCATGGCGATCTTGAAGCCCGACCCCAGCTCGGTGTGCTCCCCGATGGTCCGCAGCCGCTCGTAGGCCTCTTCCGACAGCGAGCGCTCGGGCGGGAAGAAGAGGTAGGCGTAGGCCCGCTGCCCGGCCCGTCCCACCCGTCCCCGGAGCTGGTGGAGCTGGCCCAGGCCGAGCAGGTCGGCTCGGTCGACGACGAGGGTGTTGACGGTCGGCATGTCGATACCCGACTCGATGATGGTCGTGCAGACGAGGACGTCGTACTCGCCCTCCCAGAAGTCGATCACGACCTTCTCGAGCGTGCCCTCGTCCATCTGGCCGTGGGCGACGGCGACCCGGGCCTCGGGGACCATGTTGCGCAGGTCGCGCGCCACCCGCTCGATGTCGGCCACGCGGTTGTGGACGAAGAAGACCTGCCCCTCTCTCAGCAGCTCTCTGCGTATCGACTCGGCCACGGCCCGGTCGTCGTACTCGCCGACGTAGGTGAGGATGGGCTGGCGGTCGGCGGGCGGGGTGTTCAGCAGCGTCAGGTCGCGGATGCCGGTGAGGCTCATCTCGAGGGTGCGCGGTATGGGGGTGGCCGTCAGGGTGAGCACATCGACGTTGGCCTTGAGCTGCTTCATGGCCTCCTTGTGGGTGACACCGAAGCGCTGCTCCTCGTCGACCACCAGCAGGCCGAGATCCTTGAAGTGGACGTCGCCGCTGAGGAGGCGGTGGGTGCCGATCACGACATCGACGCTGCCGTCCTTCACCCCCTCGGCCACCTTCTTGGCTTGGGCGGTGGTGAGGAAGCGGGAGAGAACCTCGACCTGCACCGGGTAGCCGGCGAAGCGCTCGCTGAAGGTCTGGAAGTGCTGCTGGGCGAGGAGGGTCGTGGGGACGAGCACGGCGGCCTGCTTGCCGTCCTGCACCGCCTTGAACACAGCCCGGATGGCGACCTCGGTCTTGCCGAAGCCGACGTCGCCGCAGACCAGGCGGTCCATGGGCTTGGGCTCCTCCATGTCTTTCTTGACCTCGACGATGGCCTTGAGCTGATCGGGCGTCTCTTGGTACGGGAAGCCCTCCTCGAGCTCGCGCTGCCACTGCGTGTCTTCAGGAAAGGCGTGGCCCTCGCTGGTGATGCGGCGCTGGTAGAGGACGACGAGCTCCTGGGCGATCTCGCGGACGGCGGCCCGCACCCGCGACTTGGCCTTCTGCCACTCGCTGCCGTTGAGGCGGCTGAGGCTGGGTGACTCGCCGCCGGTGTAGGGGCGGACGGCGTCGACCTGATCGGACGGGACGTAGAGCTTGTCGTCGCCCCGGTACTCGAGCAGGAGGTAGTCGCGCTCGACGCCGCCGATGGCCCGCTTGACCATGCCGCCGTAGCGGGCCACCCCGTGCTGGTAGTGCACGACGTAGACACCGGGCCGGAGGTCGTCGAAGAAGGCCTCGGCCCCCCTCGGCTGCCGGGGTCTGGCTCGCCGGTGGCTCCGTCGCCGTCCCGTGATGTCGGACTCGGCGAGAACGCCGAGCTTGATGGACGGGATGAGGAAGCCGCGCTCGAGGGGCTCGACGATGACCTCGGCCGTCGCCGCGCCCCCCTCTCGGAGGTTGGCGGCGATGCGAGCCGCGGTGCCCTCGCCGTCGGCGCAGACAACGATGCGGTAGCCGTCGTTGAGCAAGGTGCCGAGCTGCTTGATGAGACGGTCGGGCTCGCCCACGACCGAATCCCAGCCCCGGGCGACGAGGGTCGGGCTCTCGGGCCCTTCGGGGACGGGCGTGATCGACCACGCCGGCGCCTTGGTGTGGGCCAGCAGACGGTCGAAGCTGAGGTGAAGCCTCGGCAGCTCGCGGTCGCCGGCGCCCCATGTGTTGGCCAGCGTCTCGGCGAGCGATGCCTCCTCGTCGAGCAGCTCGGCGGCGCGGTCGCGCATGCGCCGGGGCTCGATCATGAGGACCTGGGCCTCCTCGCCCACGAGGTCGAGCAGGAGGTGCTCGCCCTCGGTCAGCCAGGGGAGCCACGACTCCATACCGTCGAAGGTGAGGCCCTCGGCCAGACGCTCCCACTGCTCGCGTCCCCATGGCTCGGCGCTGATGAGCTTCTCGGCCCGGTTGCGGACCTCGTCGGTGGGGAGGAGCTCGCGGCAGCCGAAGATCTCGACGTGGGCGATGTCGGCGCTCGAGCGCTGGTCGCCGACGTGGAACTCGGTGAGGCGGTCGACCTCGTCGCCCCACAGGTCAATGCGGATGGGGGCCTCGGCGGTCGAGGGGAAGACGTCGACGATGCTGCCCCTGATGGCGACCTCGCCCCGATGCTCGACCTGGTACTCCCGGCGGTAGCCAAGGTGGACGAGACGCTCGATCAGGTCATCGGTGTTGATCTCGTCGCGGGGCTTGATGCAGACGGGATCGACGTCCTCGACGTGGGGGCCGAGGCGCTGGAGGAGCGCCTTCACCGGCGCCACGAGGACCCGGGGCATGCGGTCGGGGTCGCGGAGGCGCCACATGGCCCGGAGGCGGCGGCCCATGGTCTCGACGCTGGGGCTGACCCGCTCGAAGGGGAGGGTCTCCCACGCCGGGAAGGTGTCGATGTGCTCGTCGCCCAGATAGGCCCGCAGGTCGTGGGCCACCCGCTCGGCGTCGGTGCCGGTCGGGGTGGCGACGACGATGGGGTGGCGCTTCGACAGGGTCGAGAGCCCGGCGATGGTGAAGGCGCGCGCCGGCTCGGGCACGGCGAGGACGGCCGTGCCCCGTCCGGCCACCCCCGCGAAGAGGGGGTCCCGACCGAGAAGCGGGGGGAGCGAGCGCAGGCTCACAAGGCGTCCAACCTACTTCCGCCGGGCGACGGCCGGTTCTCTGTCGCGTTCTCTTGATGTGGTCATGAAAAGGCGACAGAGAACGGGGGAGGGGGTGGCGTCGCGCGTGACTGTCACA